>JAGLRU010000158.1 GCA_023136145.1 Alphaproteobacteria bacterium | reverse complement strand
GCGATTGGTCATTTATTGCCACGGCTGAAAACTTCCTTGTATGCGACAAAATTCACGGCGGCGAAAATTCTACGGTCTATTGGAGAATATTCCAGTATTAATCAGCCGCAGGTTAATGAAGTTCCTTTGCAGGGCAGTGTGAATCTTGGACCGTTTAGTATCCAATACATTAGCATGGCTCATTCGATACCGGAGGCGAACGCTCTGGCAATCACTGTCGGCGATGTCGGGACGATTTTGCACACAGGAGATTGGAAGATGGATTCCGATCCGGTCGAAGGGGACGTTACGGACGAAAAAGCGTTGATCGAACTAGGAGATAAAGGCGTACTGGCAATAGTCGGTGATAGCACAAACGCTTTGGTTCCGGGGCATTCCGGTTCCGAGCGTGAGGTGCAAAACAATCTGATTGAATTGTTTGGTGAGTTCAGTGATAAAATAGCTATTTCTTGTTTTTCGACTAATGTGGCGCGGCTTCATAGCATTGACGTAGCGGCGAAGGCTAATGGACGCAGTGTGTGCCTTGTTGGGCGTTCCTTGTGGAGGACGGACGAGGCGGCGCGGAACACAGGTTATCTTCAGAACATTCGACCATTTATCGACGATGACGAAGCTGGCGAAATCCCGGACGATAAAATTGTTTACGTTTGCACTGGATCGCAGGGAGAGCCGCGCGCTGCACTTTCACGCATTGCGACGGAGAATCATCCTCGTGTGCGGTTGGAGGCAGATGATGTGATTATTTTCTCCTCTCGCGCTATTCCCGGCAACGTGCGCGCTATCGACCGTATTAAAAATCGTTTTTATGCTGCTGGCGTGAATGTGATTACTGATCGTGAAGCACCGATTCATGTTTCCGGTCATGCCTGCCGTGAGGAGATAAAGCAGCTTTATAAATGGGTGCGTCCAAAAATTCTCGTCGCCGTTCATGGTGAGCAGATACAGATGGAAAAACATACGCTTCTTGCTAAAGAGTGCGGAGTGGAGCAAACGATTATCCCGATCAACGGCAACGTAATCGAGATTGCGAAGGAGGGAATTGCATCATTCTACGGCGAAGTTAGAAGTGGTCTTTTGGCTGTAGAAGGCAGTCGTATTGTAGCTATGGATCATGAGGCTATTCTTACCCGCAAGCGGATGATGTTTAACGGTAGTGCCGTTGTCACCGTCGTTGTCGATGATCGCGGCGTTCTGGTAGCTGATCCGAAAGTAACTGCGCTTGGATTGCTGGATGAAAACTGCGAGTTGGATTCAGAGCATATTCAAGACGTTGTCAGAGAGATCAAAAAAGTCATTAAAAATATGCCGAAAGACAAAAAAAATGACGATGCAGAAATGTCGGAAATCATCCGCATAACCGCACGCAGGTTTTTCAACAAGCATTTTGACCGCAAGCCACAAACAAGGGTTCATCTGGTAAGGATATAAGGGTGATTGACCAGGAGGTAGCGTTTCTGTAGTCTGGATTGTAACAAAATCAAGGTGTTCTCCATGACTAAAACCGCTAAAAAAATAAAATCTCCCAGAACTGCCGTTACTCCCACTAGGTTGGAAAATTTTCCGGAGTGGTATCAGAATGTTATTCGGGCGGCGGATATGGCTGAAAATGCTCCTGTGCGCGGTTGCATGATTATTAAACCATACGGCTATGCTCTATGGGAAAATATTCAGAAAACATTTGACCGCATGATAAAAGCAGAAGATGTGCAGAATGCTTATTTCCCTATGCTGATACCGATAAGTTATATCACTAAGGAGGCAGAGCATATAGATGGCTTTGCCAAGGAATGTGCGGTTGTGACGCATACCCGCCTTGAAAAGAATACAAAGGGTGAACTTGTCCCTTCAAGCCCACTGACGGAACCGATGATTGTTCGCCCGACTTCTGAAACGATTATTGGAGAGGCTTTCTCCAGATGGGTGCAGTCTTATCGCGACTTGCCGCTTAAGATCAATCAGTGGGCGAACGTGATGCGGTGGGAGATGCGTCCGCGTATTTTTCTGCGTACAACGGAATTTTTGTGGCAGGAAGGTCATAATGTTTTTGAAACGTGCGATGATGCGGAAAAAGATGCTCGTCGGATGATGGAAGTGTATTGCGAATTCTATGAGGACTATATGGCGGTTCCCGGTTTTGTTGGTGCCAAAACACCTGATGAAAGGTTTCCGGGTGCAATAGAAACCTACACTTATGAATCATTCGCGCAGGATGGAAAGGCAATTCAGAGCTGCACATCCCACAATCT
>JAGLRU010000157.1 GCA_023136145.1 Alphaproteobacteria bacterium | reverse complement strand
TTTTTCATGCTTAAGAAAGAGGCTATCACTACACTTCCATTTTGATCGGGCCTTCGGCGCTACCACGAATAAACTGCTCGACGTACTTGTTGCCCGAATGATCGATGTCCTTGGCGGGTCCGTGCCAAATAATTCGACCCTGATAAATCATCGCAATATCATCTGCAATCTTGCGAGCACTCGCCATATCATGAGTGATAGATAGCGTTGTTGCCCCCAACTCCTTGCTTGCATCTACAATTAATCCATTAATCACATCGGCCATAATTGGATCAAGACCGGTAGTTGGCTCGTCAAAGAAAATGATTTCTGGATTAGTTGCCACCGCACGCGCCAGCCCAACCCGCTTCTGCATTCCGCCGGAAAGTTCCGCAGGATACAACTCCGCCACACTGGAGGATAACCCAACAGATCGCAGCTTCTTAACAGCAACATCTCGCGCCTGCGCCCTGTTCATCACCTTACCCTGTATCAGACCAAAGGCAACGTTCTCCCATACCGGAAGACTGTCAAAAAGTGCACCGCCCTGAAACAGCATCCCGAATTTCTTCATAAGAATGTCGCGTCCTGACTGTGTCAAATCCGACGTTTCCTGCCCGTCAACCTTTATGGAGCCTTTGTCGGATTTGATTAGACCGAGGACGGTCTTTATCATCACGGACTTCCCTGTCCCGGAGCCACCGATGACAACAAGGGATTTCCCCTTTTTGATGGAAATATCAATACCCTTCAGCACATGATTGTTGCCGAAAGATTTGCAAACGCCCCGAAGTTCCAGCTTGACGGCATCAGTCATTCGTCACATCCCCGTGAAGAAGATTTGCGTCAGAAGATAGTTGAAAATCAGGATCAGGATCGAGGACGAGACAACAGCGTTGGTCGTGGCAGCCCCAACACCCTGCGCTCCACGTTCAGAATTAAATCCGTGATAACAGCCCATCAGCGTGACGATAAAACCAAAGGTAGCTGCTTTCCAGAGACCCGAAATCACGTCCATACTCTCCAGATATTCCCAAGTTTTATGAAGATAGCTTTCGGGGTTAAACCCAAGCGAATAGACGCTAACGACATACCCGCCGAACACGCCGATAATGTCACCAATAAGCACTAACAACGGCAACATCAGCGTCCCAGCGATTAGCTTAGGCGCGATTAGGTACTTGTAAGGGTTGGTGGACAATGTGGTGAGGGCATCGATTTGCTCAGTCACCCGCATGGTACCAATCTCCGCCGCGATTGAGGCACCAACGCGCCCCGCCACCATAAGCCCTGCCAGAACTGGCGATAGCTCACGAGTGATCGAAAGAACAACAACGGTTGCAATCGCTCCCTCAGCAGAAAAGCGGGAAAAGCCGCTATAGCTTTGTAACGCCAGCACCATACCTGTAAAAAGCGTTGTCAGGCCAACTACAGGCAATGAATAATAGCCGATGTTGATTAACTGGCGCAGTAGAAGTCTGGGGAAGAATGGTGGCGTAAAGCAATGATAAATGCTACTTCCGGTGAATTGCGCCAACCGTCCAACCGCTGCGAAGAACTCTAGTGCCGTATGACCGAGCTTTTGCAGCACACCCAAAAAATAGCCGATTATCGATCTGTTTTGCTGTTCGAGCTTATCAGTTTCAACTTCTGTAAGATTTGCACTCATGTTCCATGCCCCGAATAAATCCGCGTATATCTTCTGCCGAGAGAAGTAAGAACTTCGTATCCAAGCGTACCAGCTTGTGACGCGACATCTTCTACCGTCTGATGCTGCCCGATGATTTCAGCCCACTCCCCAGAGTGTGGTACAGGCATCACAGCCGTCACGTCAGCGACAATCGCATCCATTGACACACGCCCGACCACAGGGCATCTTTGCCCTCCGATATAGACTGCACCGACTCCCGAGAGGCTTCTCAGGTAACCATCCGCATATCCTACCGAAATCGTAGCCAGTTTCATCGGAGCCGAAACACTATAGCTAGCTCCGTAACCAACCGTTTCTCCTTTGTTAGCGTCCCTGACCTGCAAAATACACGCTTTTAGAGTGATTGTTCCACGAACCGGATTTTGCAACGCTGGCTGAGGATTCAACCCGTAAATTGCAGCACCGGGGCGAACCTGATCGAAGTGATATTCAGTACCCAGAAAAGTCCCTGCCGAATTAGCGAAACTCAAGAGGCCGGGCAGCCTCAATTGTCCAGTTCTCCTCCTAAAAAGCTCCAATTGCTCAATATTTTTAGGATGATCCGGCTCGTCAGCGCAGGCTAGATGGCTCATAATAACACGAACGTCCAGCGAAGAAAGCATTCCGACATCGTTTACTAGCCTATCAAACTCCGTTGTAGGCAAACCTAGCCTGTTCATTCCTGTATCGATGTGGAGAACGACAGATTGTTTCCTACTGGTTGTTTTTGCATAAGATGACCAGCTCTCAATATCACTTAAAGAATTCAGAACAGGGATAAGATTGTATTCCGCAAATTCCTCCTGAGCGGCATCATAAAAGCCGTGGAGAACATAGATTTCAGCTTCGCCTGCAAGAGCCTTTCTTACGATCATCCCTTCTTCAAAAGTGGCAACGTAAAAATGACGACAGCCAATCTTGTATAATTCGGAGGCAATTGCAACAGCACCAAGTCCGTAGGAATCAGACTTTACCACAGCGGCGCATTTTGTCCCTTCCGCCAGTGTTTTTTGCAAAGAAAGATAGTTCAAGCGCACCCGATCAAGATGCACTTCAAGAAGAGAGAGATCACCACCGCGATCTTTCACGAGATTTTTCTCAGGATTATTCAGGAAATTCAGCACGGAAATTTTCCAAGTTAGAGAAGCGCGTATATTCGCCTTCAAAATGAAGCTTGATAGTTCCTATAGGACCATGTCGCTGCTTAGCAACGATACATTCGGCGACATTATGACTGCCTTCCATACGTTTCTGCCAATCCTCATAGCGAGCGTTAAACTTGTCGTCGTTTTCCTCGGGGCGGCGACCCGGCTCGTCACGTTCCAGATAATATTCCTCGCGGAAAATAAACACCACCACATCCGCATCTTGCTCGATGGAGCCAGATTCTCGCAAGTCAGATAATTGCGGACGCTTGTTGTCGCGTTGCTCCACCGCACGACTAAGCTGCGAAAGTGCCAGCACCGGAACGTCCAGCTCTTTGGCGAGTGCCTTGAGTCCGCGAGTGATCTCGGAAATTTCCTGCACGCGATTGTCGGAAGAATTTCGCCCAGAACCTTGAATCAACTGCAGGTAATCAATCACAATCATACCAAGCTTGTGCTGACGCTGCAAACGACGGGCGCGTGTGCGTATAGCACTAATCGTCAGGGCGGCAGTATCATCGAAAAAGAGTGGAACCTGCGACAAAGTCTGACTCGCCTCGACAAACTTGTGGAAATCGGTATCCCTGACCTCACCGCGACGAATTTTATCAGAAGCTACGCCGGACAGATCTGCAAGAATACGTGTCGCCAGTTGCTCTGCCGACATTTCCAGCGAGAAAAACCCGACGACCGCTCCTTCTTTCGCGTGATGCTCGACGTAGGAACGCGCCGCATTGAAAGCTATGTTTGTAGCAAGTGCTGATTTTCCCATCGCCGGACGTCCAGCCAGAATAACAAGATCGGATCTCTGCAAACCACCAAGTTTCTTGTCCATGTCGAGGAATCCTGTGGTCACCCCCGTCACCAACCCCTCGCGCTGATAGGCCACTTCCGCCTGTTTAATAGCACGAGTCAGGGATTCACGAAAATCAATAAAACCACCCTTGTAGTCCCCCGCTGTCGCTAGATCAAACAACCGCTTTTCCGTCTGCTCAATCTGCTGGTGCGCGTTTAGATCAATGTCATGACTGTAAGCATCGTTCACTACATCCTCACCCATAGAGATCAGCGCGCGAAGAAGATGCAGTTCGTACACTGTGCGGCCATAGTCCCCCACGCTCACTACGCTGATGATGCTAGAAGCGAGATCAGATAAGTATTGACCGCCACCAACGTGCGACAGATCGGTGTCTTTCTCAAAAAAGCTCTTAAGCGTGATTGGGCTGGCATCCTGCCCACGCTCTGCGAACTTGAAAATGGCATCGTAAATGCGACCATGCACCGGATTGAAAAAATGCTCTGCCCGCAGAAAATCAGAAACTTTCTCCAGTGCCTTGTTGTTGACCAACAAAGCACCGAGAAGTGCCTGTTCCACTTCTTCGTTATGCGGCGCAATGCGATAGCTCGCATCGTCCGTTGAACGGAGTTTTGAGATTTCGGAAAGTTTTACGGCATCTGTTGTCATGTTTCACAAGATAGCAAAAGAATTGTGCAAAAAGAATGCTTTTAAAAGGATATTTTCTATCTTTTTTAGAAAAGAAATCAAAAAACCAAACAGCAGCCCACCATTAAAAAGGCAGACTGCTTAATATGGAATAGACATAAAGCCAAATCAAGCCATCTTAGCATCTACGGATTGTTCAGCCGCTTCTTCTGCAACTTCCTTTACCACTTCCTCTTCCGCTTTTTCGGCAGCAAGACGAGCCTTTTCTTCAGATTCACTTTTTTTGACGGAAGCTTCTGCAGCAGCTTCTGCAGCAGCTTCTTGCTCATCCGTTCTGGTAATCAGTGCCTCGCCTCTTTCATCCTGAATCTTAGCCTCTTCCACCGAACGTGCGATGTTAATGATGACACTCACCGCAACTTCTGGATGGAGATACGCTTTTATCGGATAAAGACCTAGAACCTTGTAGTTTCGATCCATGCGTATCTGCGTGCGATCAATCTTGAAGCCCTTTTCCGTGACACCCTCGGCGATGTCTCGCGCGGTAACAGAGCCATAGAGCTGCCCCGCTTCCGATGCTTGACGAATAATGACGATTTTCAGATCGTCCATCTTCTTGGAGATCTTTTCAGCTTCACCCTTGTGTTTCAGGCTTTCAGCCTCAATCACTTTTTTCTGATCGTCAAAATAGGAAACATTTTCTTTTGTTGCCCGCAGTGCTTTCTGACGTGGCAACAGGAAATTGCGTGCATAACCAAGCTTAACGTTGACAACGTCCCCCATCTGACCAAGTCTCTCGACGCGCTCCAGCAAAATAACTTGCATTATTCAGTACTCCTTAATTGGATACGTATGGCATCAACGCTAGGAAACGTGCGCGTTTGATCTCCCGCGCCAGCCTGCGTTGCGCCTTCTGAGATACAGCAGTAATACGGCTCGGAACAATCTTGCCACGCTCGGAAATATACCGATTCAGCAATTTGATGTCCTTGTAATCGATTACTGGTGAGTTATCGCTTTTAAATGGGCAGGTCTTTCTGCGCCTGAAAAATGTGCGACGTCCACCTGAAGCACCACCTGGTTTCCCATCGCGACTTTCTCCGAACTCTTTTTTTTCAAATGCCATTATACGCTCCCTTCTTTAGGAAATTTTGACTTATCGTCCCTGTCCTTGAATTTATCATCTTTGCCCTTGAAGAATCCTCCACGGCTGCCGTACCTGTCGTCATCCGTATTCTTCATGATGGCAGATGGGCCTTCCGGCAGCTTGTCGATGCTGACCGTCATAAAACGCAAGACATCTTCATTTAGACCCATATTGCGTTCCATCTCAGCTATCGCCTTATGCGGTGCGTCAAAGTGCATCAGTGTATAGTGGCCTTTACGGTTTTTCTTGATTTTATAAGCAAAGGTGCGAAGTCCCCAGCTTTCGGTATTCTTCAGTTCGCCACCATTGTCATTGACGATTTTTCCGAAGACGACAGCAAGGTCATCCACCTGCTTGGCGGAAATATCCTGCCGTGCAATAAACACGGTTTCATATAGAGCCATTTTTAATCCCTTGGTTTTAAATGGACTGTCGCTGTATCACCAAACCACTTGGCCACCAGCCGCACAATCCTCAACCGCCCGAAACTACGGACAGCGGGTTCGTACTTTGCATGTACGAGTCAGGGAATATATCGGTTTTCTAACGGAAGGCAAGTAGTTTTCTATATTTCCCTTATGATTATGGAATTATTTACCGATAGGAAAAGTCTTTTCTGCCCATTTCGTGCCTTCGGACTCATATTTACCAAGATAAACGACCTTGATTTTCCCATCTGTCGGGTTTTGATCCAGAGGGATGTTAACTCTACGTTTTTGTAGTTCCGGGTATAGAGCAATGTTGTTTAAAGTGCCAATTTTTTGTTCCTTGCCTTTGTTTGGCTTCCAATAGACCTCAACCAATCCATAACTGCTGAATTTTCCTGCATCGCGGTTAATATCCATATTGAGGGTAGGTTTGGTGCCTTTCATCTTGAGTTCAGGTGATGAGAGGGAGATTTTCAGATCTCTATCCTTTCCGCTGCGCACGATAACGGGAATGGAAAAACCTAAGTTGACGCTCAAAGCCATGCTTATGTCTTTGGCATTTGGATCCTGCTTTCTTCGTAGAGCATTTTTAGCCAGCCGCGTTATGGACAAGTGAGCACGGTATTCACCGGTAGGTAGATCAGCCGGCCGGCGCAAAGACAAACGAATGACCTGATGCCCGTGAGGCTCGATAGTTACCTGACGCGGACTGAAAATCACCATTTTACCGACGCTGTTGGGATTCTTGTCGTCTATTGGTGCCATCTCATATCTTCCGCTTTCAGTTGCCTTCATTTCCATCCAGTTCATGCGGTACACGTTTGTACGATCCGTTATATTAAGCAGTTCGATGATGGCTGAACGGCCACGATCCAGAAATACAATGCGTGTCGGCGTGATCGTCAGATCTGCCAGCACTTCTGTTACAGGCAACAACAATCCAGTCAGCAATAAAATTACGATAAAAGCCGTTTTCATTTTTCTCATCGTTTTTCTCCTTAATAATTAACCTGCAAAGTATATGTTCCGCGATAGGGGGATGTCTGGTAAGCATCGTTTGCACGAGTGTCAAGCCTTGCTCCGATTTTAAGCGTCAGGTTTCCATCATCATCCGGTGTTTGAGCACTACCAATGTCACTTATATCTGGATCGAAAGTAAAGCTTTTGACATCAAATATAAAACCGCCCGG
>JAGLRU010000156.1 GCA_023136145.1 Alphaproteobacteria bacterium | reverse complement strand
GCCATAGTTTTTGCGGGTTTCCAAGAAATGCAATAGCGAGTTCGAACATTTCATCGAAACTGCGTTGCGGTTTATGCCGTTTTTGCATTTTTTCAGCCATTACCAGCTTTTCTTTCTCAAGTGCGGTAATGCGATCTTCGTAAGCTTTGATTACACTCTCGCTGGAAGAATCAACAATGCGATCCAGCAAACCTGTGATTTTCTTTTCGATCTCATGGAGTTTGTACTTCACTGATTGTACAAATGCTGCTGCATGTTCACTTTGTATATTCCATGCATCTTTAAACATGGCTTTGGCAAGATTAAACATCGTTGATGAAGGTTGTACGCTGCTTAGAAGGATTGCAAAGTCTGCTTCGATTTTAGCGCGTGGAATGGATTTACGATAGCTCTTACATCCCTTTTTGAAACACATGTAATAAGGGTGCTTCTTTCCGGTTTTGCTTTTAGACCAGCAAGCTGTCATAGGATTTTTGCAATCATCACATAGAATGAATCCGCGTAAAGGGAAATCGGCGTTTATATCAGATCGTACAGGTATTTTTGCACCGGCTCTGAGACGCTCCTGAATACGTTCAAACGTTTCAAGACTTACCAGTCCTTCATGTTTTCCTTTGCGTAGAGGGATATTCCAGCAATCAACTTTGACATATCCTGAATAAATCACACGTTTTAAAATGCGATTAACAGCCTCATTAGTAACTTCACCGTAGCGGTTTTTAGGAAAATCGGGCTGAGACTGAAAGAAGCGTCCGACTTCTGCTTGCGTTTGAAAACGCCCTGCTGCAAAGCCTTCCATCCCTTCACGGATAATGGAAGCTAACGGTTCTTTGGGAACCATTACTTTGCCATGTCCTTCTTTTCTCTCCTGAATATAGCCAAGACTTGCAGGAAACGGCCAGTAACCGCCAATCACACGCGCTTGCTGACGTTTAATGGTTTGCTCTGCATTCTTTTCACGGTGATGCTGTGCGCCAAGAGCTTGTATGTTTTCAAAATAGCGTCCGTCCGAGTCTGTGCCAAAGGTTGCTGACGGGCTTTCCATCACTGCGCTATATTCATTAATAGCATCACGCAAATCCCAATGAACGCGAATGTCGCGTGCAAGGCG
>JAGLRU010000155.1 GCA_023136145.1 Alphaproteobacteria bacterium | reverse complement strand
GATCCAAGATTTCCACCAGTCTTAGAATCGATATGGTGCGTTTCGGGGACCCTGAAAAGAAAAAAGAAGATTAGTGAAAAGATTTGAAAATAAAGATAACAAGAAACTGAAAAAGACGTGTAGATTATAGGAATGATACTATGGGGGTATTCAATAAAGGAGGAGATTCTGTAATGTTCGATATAAATACTACATACAGGAGTGAGCGTGGTAACGCATTGTTTCTAATTTTGATTGCGGTGGCTTTGTTCGCCGCGCTGTCTTATGCTATAACGCAATCCGGTCGCGGTGGTGGAACTGTTGATAAGGAGCAGGCACTGATTACTGCTGCCTCGATCTGCGAGTATCCTGCCACTCTGCGTACGGCAGTTACTCGGATGTTGATTACTGGAACGGCTGGTTATGGTACTTCTGGTATTGATACAGTGACCACGACGACGGGCAAGACTTACGAAGTGTTTGACGCAGCAGGGGGTGGCGCAAGTGTCAATCCTCCTCCAACTGGTGTTGGCTCCGCCGTCTCGGCATGGACGTTTGTTGATGCCAACCATGCGACCGATGGTTTTTGGGTAAAGGGTGTTGGAACAGATGTTGCCGTAACAGGTCGTGAAGTTCTGGCTGTTTTGGGAGGAGATGCCGCTGGCGAAACTCTCAGCTTGACGGTGTGTCAGCAAATCAACAAGGGGCTTGGACAGGTAAGTCCATACGCGCCCGCCTTCCTTTCAGTTTCTGTGATAGACTGGGATACGCCCGGGACATATACTGCTCTAGGTAATGCATTTACGCTTGTTGGTGCTGTGAACGGTGGTGATCAGTACGCTGCTAATATTACTGGCAACCCATTCTCCTGCATAAGCAATGCAACGAGTGCGATCGCACCGTATAATTACTATCATGCGCTTGTTGAGCAATAGACAAACGGTAAGAACTATTATGATGACCGTTTTTAATTCTTATGGTCGTCTAACGAAGGAGCCTCCCCGCAAGGGGGGTTCTTTTGTGCTTTTAAAACTAAATCTAAAATTATTACACCATCGTCACCACCGCCTTGCGCGGGGGTCTGGAAGGCCGTCTGGCCGTCTTATGAGTCTATGAGACGCGTGGACACGCTACCGGATGCCCGCGCGGAGTCGGGCATGACAGGGAAGAGTATGGATAATTCTGGATTCGTCTCGGAAAACAGTGATTCCGGCAATGTCCTGTTTTATGTTTTTCTGGCAATCGGGCTTATGGCGGCACTTACTTACGCCTTTGTAAAAGACAGCCGAGAAAACTACTCCGCTCAAAGTTCTGTTCGTATCGCTGAGGAGCTTTTTTCCCAAGTTAATTTGATACGGTCCGCAGTACAGCAATGTGCTATGGAATTTCCGCAAGGCGGAGGGGATATAGCTCCATTAGCTACTCCTGATGGGGTCATTACTGCTGCCGACAATGCTAACAATCCTTATCCGATTGATCCAGATACTGATTTGATTACGAATGCTCCAGCCGGGTGCGTTGCAACCGGAGGGGCATCTGGTTGTGTTACTCTCGCTGCGAACAATAATGTCGAAAATCTGACCTGCATTGGAGCACCTATCAGCGAGGCTAATATGTTTCAAGGTGCTAACAATCAAGGGCGTTTTCTGCCGCCGCCTCCCACTGGATTCACTGATTGGACATATACCAATGACGCAAACGGCGTTTATATCCAGACAACTGCAGCTAGTGATTTGGCATCCGTCAACGCACTCGCCAGGCTAATGGCGAAATTTGGCACATGTCAGGCGGATATGGATTATAACTCATGCGGAGTCAGATGTTTCACAGTCTGGATTTTGAGAAAAGCTTGTCCTTGATCGGCGTTCAATTTAAACTAGAAAAACTTGCTTTTTTTAGTTTGTTTAAAATTGTGAAAAGAAAAGAAAAGAAAATGAAACGGAAAAAATCTTTCCACCATGAACGTGGCAACGTTTTGTTCCTAATTTTAATTACGGTGTTTCTATTCGCTGCATTGTCCTATGCTATAACGCAATCTAGTCGAGGAGGCGTGGCGATTGAGAAGGAAACAAGGCGTGTTCATTCTAGTCAGCTAATACAATATGCTGCAATGATTCGGGCAATTGTAACCCGCATGGTTATTTCAGGAACATCAGTGAATATCATTGATTTTACTGCTGGAACTGGAACTTCCAAAGTATTTGATGTGGCTGGAGGCGGGGCAACCTTAGTTCCTCTTCCAAATGAGATTGGCAATGCAACTTCATGGATTTTTCAGGATGTCAGGACACCAACCAACTATTACTATGTGAAGGGTGTTGTTACAGACACGACAGCCGGTTCTGAAGCTTTGGCAGTTCTGGAGGACATCTCTCTCGGAGTGTGTTCGCAACTTCTGGTCGGATTGGGAGCAGAATCGTCAACGCCAATTGCAGCTGACGTGCAGGTTGTATGGGGTGCAGGTGGAAATGATTTTGATGTGGCTGGCAGCACGATCAAAGGTGTCGGTATAGACGGCAATGACTTTTTCTGCATTCAGAACGGAGCTGTGTATACATACTATCACACGTTGTATGGACAATAATTCAGTTGCCTCATTTTCTCTTGCCGATAGTAATGTCGTGCAGGTGACGGGCTATACCCAGCCATAACGGACTGATAAGCAAGCTTAACGCGATAACGGTAATCATCAGGTGGTAGCCGTCCGACGTAACTACGTTGGAAGCCAGCCCAGCCGCAACGACAACGAATGAAAATTCCCCGATTTGTGTCATTGCTACGCCACTATGAAAAGCGCGATCCCACGGCTCCCCAAGAAAATGCAAGATCGCTACGTTAATGATTGATTTCAGGAGCGTAACAATTGAAAGAACGATCAGTACGTTCTGCCAGTTTTGGATCATAAAGTTGACATCGATCAAAAGCCCGATGGACAGGAAAAAAACCATCAACAGTATAGTCTGAATCGGTTCTGCGGCTTTATGAAGCGATGAGCGGATATTGGAGTTTCCGATGATGAGTCCCGCCACGAACGCGCCGTATGCGGTGGAAAGTCCAAGCAGACCAGATAATACTGCCCAAGTGAAGCAAAAAGCCATGGCAGACAAAGGTAATATCTCCGGTCTGGAAATGATCCAGTCCGTCATGGGGATAGTTAGTTTTCCACGCCTAGAGAGGAACCATGTGAGCCAGCCCAAAAATCCGATAGAAAAGGCTAGCTTTGCGAGAACTGCTATCGCCGATCCGCTTCCTGATCCTGATCCAAAAGCACCAACAATCAGAAGCATCGGAATGACAGCAAGGTCTTGGGCAATTAGAACGGAAACTGTTGTGCGTCCAACTGGAGTGCGTAAATCACCAGTTTCTTCGAGGATTTTAATGGCAACGGCGGTGCTGGATAATGCAGTAGCGAAGCCAAAGACTAACACACGCTCAATGCTCCATTCCAGAAACATGCCGATGCCCCAGAACAGGCTAATGGACATGATGATTTGCAGCCCGGCGGCGGCAAGAGCCGTCTTGTAAACGCTTTTGAACCCGCGTAATGACAACTCCATGCCTATCAGAAACAAGAGCATGATAACGCCGAGTTCAGCTAGAATTTGAACAGTTTCAGTGTTAGAAATGACCTTAAGCCCAGTTGGCCCAAGAACTACTCCCGCCAGAATATATCCAACGATTGCCGGTTGACGCAAACGAATCAACAATAGCCCACAAAAAAGGGCAGCCATTGTAACCAAGGCTATGGCTGTAAGATTGTCGAAATGTACGATTTCCATTATTGAAGATAAATATGGACTTCACTGTTGATTACATCTTTGCTACTTGCGGCACTTAGGCGAATACGCTCAAGCGGCAGCCCCATCTGGATCAGAGAGCGCAGAACTGCCTCACCGTTTTTACGTGCTTCAATGGAAGATAGCATCATTTGCGCTGGATTTCCTTCCATGTTGCTCACAGCTACTAGATCAAATCTGGCTGCCGGATATTTTTCCAAAGCCTTATTAATTGCAGTGTACATCGGTTGATCATAGTTCACGTTCGGACGGTCAAAGTGGATAATCACAAGAGGTCGACGAGAACTTAAAGAGGCTGTAGGAGATGTCGCAGAGTTGGATGAAGGAGATGTAATATTAGTGGGCATAGAAGATTTACCACCGTCTTCCATGGCTTTTTTGAAAAGACTGTTGGCCATGCTCTGACCGTAAAGCTCGCCATTGGCGATCCCTAGCGACAATGTTTGCAGATTTGCGCGTTCCGTCCTTAGATATGTCGTCCTGCGAATTATCTCATCATTGACTCTGATAAGCAGGCGATTGACAAGAGCAACGTTCTGGGTGGTTCTGTCACTTACGAATGACAATTTTTTGTGGTCTTCTTTGACTGCACCAGAAATGGAGAATGCAGCTTGCGTTGCTTCCAAAAGATAGGAAGCACGTGAAGCTAGACCAGACATATCAGTCGCAAGAGCGTTCAACAATCCGGCACTTTGAGCGAGAGAGTTTAACTTGTTCTGTGCGAGGATCCACTTATCTTGCAAGTTTGGGTTGCCGGGAGTTGAGCCGGATTGCAGCTCAGTGCTGATGGAAGCCATTAAGAAGTAGTATTCAGATGCCCCTGCATCGTTCTTGACTTGCAATTGAAGTAATCGATTACCAGCATCACTGATCGCGATTCGCAATTGATCTACTTCGCGACCTATTTCTTCCACTTTTCGCGTCACCAAAGTTTCGCGGTGAATGATATCCGGAAATGCTTCATTAGTAATAACCAAAGCAGGTAAGTTACGGTCTTTCACTTCCGCCTCGATGGCATGTGATGGAATCACAAATTGCGCTATACGTTCTTTTTCTCGAGCACAACCAGTAAGAGCGATGGTGACAAAGAGGATGGAAAAACTGTTACGCAGAAAAATATTTAGCAAGGTGATACCTCATACTTACTGAACGACCAAAAATCTACAGACGTAGAATCTATCGTGCTAATTTAAGATTTTATAACTAAAAAATCCAACAAACTCAACGTATCATAATAGCAGTTTTCGTTTTTTAAAAGTGGAAAAGTGGAGGGTTAAATTATTATTTGATTTCAACAGGTTAAAATTAAATAAATTCCACTTGCCATATGGGGGGAGTTTAGGTACCGTTCAGTGCATTTTGTAGGTTTTTAGATATTGAGGCTCTAGATGCAAGCGCCCGTAGCTCAATTGGATAGAGCATCTGACTACGAATCAGAAGGTTAGGAGTTCGACTCTCTTCGGGCGCACCATCTTTTTTGAATGACCAAAAAAACTACCTAAAGCCTTGAAAGGTAAGGCAGTTTTTGGAGTTCTAAATCCTTCATTCCGGCAATAGGTCAGACGCTC
>JAGLRU010000154.1 GCA_023136145.1 Alphaproteobacteria bacterium | reverse complement strand
GGCTCAAACAACAAAACCGAACAGGCCTTTTCTTTCATCAATGAAGCCGGTGATGACTTCCACCTTAGCTTGACTGATACCGCTGCCAAAGATTCCGGCACGGATTTATCCGCTGATGCCAATATAAGCTTCTCCAACGACATAGACAGCGAGGTTCGCTCTGATGCCTATGATATCGGCGCGGATGAAGAAATGACGGTTACCTGGGACGGGTCGGAATCTTCTAACTGGGCAACAGGAGCCAACTGGGCCGGAGGAGCAGCGCCTACTGCAGACAGCGATGTGATCATAGACGGCAATTATACAAACGCCCCGACTCTTAATTTAACTTCCGGGATAACAACGATTAATTCTCTTTCTCTCGGGGTCAACAATGCTTCCGTGCTTACTATATCCAATGGAAACTCAACCACGAACAAACTTGTTGTTACCGAAGATGTTGATGTTGGGGCAACTGGAACCTTGACGCATACCGCCAATGCTACGGCCCAAACTCATACTATTAATTTGGAAGCCGCCAATTTTACCATTGCTGACGGCGGTACCATCAACGCAAACTCCAAAGGATATGGTTATTCAGAGGGAACCGGACAAGGGGGTGGAACTGAATATACTGGCGGTGCTGGTTATGGGGGTTATGGCGGTGCTGGTACAGGCGGCGCTGGCGGTTCTACTTACGGCTCCATAACTGCTCCGGATGATATTGGAAGTGGAGGAGGAAATTGGTATACAAACGGAGCTGCGGGCGGAGGAGCTGTAAAACTAACTGTTACAGGAATTACTACTATAGCCGGGACTATATCCTTGAACGGAGGAAATGCTGGAGCCAGGTCCGGCGGCGGTTCAGGGGGAAGTGTATATATTACAACCGGTACACTTTTGGGGGCGGGAACAATTACCGCGAATGGAGGAAATGGCGAAGCTAGCAATTGCGGCGGAGGTGGAGGCGGAAGAATAGCTGTTTACTATACTACAGATTCCTCAACAGTAAGTTATCAGGCGTGTGGAGGACTTGCCGGCACGTCAACCCTTCGCATGGGCGGCGCGGGAACAATATACAAGAAATCAGCTGCCCAAACTAATGGAGATTTGATTATTGATAATAATGATCAGGATAGTTTGGATGACAGATACTTTGGAATAACTCCGATTAATGAAACAATTACTTTTGATACTATTACTGTACAAAATTACGGCAATCTTGAAACAACAGCATCTTCTAATGTTACCTATACCACGCTTGATTGGGCAACAAAAGGATGTATCAGCGACAACGGAGGAACATTCGCTTTATTAAGCGGAGGGGGTGCTATGACAGTTCCAGCGGCATCAAGGCTTTACGCTTACACTACAAGGACTCATACCAGCTATACTGTTAGCGGATACATGGAAGCGAGACAGTCCATTACCACTGCCGGTGATTTTGATATTGGAGCTGCTGGAATATTAACACATGAATACAATGCCGCGGCCCAGGATTATGTGCTTGACATTACAGCCGCTAATTTCACCCTAGCTGACGGCGGTACTATCAACGCAAACTCCAAAGGATACCAGTATTCAGAGGGCCCCGGACAAGCAGCAAGTTCTGAGTATTGTGCTGGCGCTGGTTATGGGGGATATGGCGGTGATGGCAAAACCACCATTGGTGGTTCTGCTTACGGCTCCATAACTGCTCCGGATGATATTGGAAGTGGAGGAGGAAATTGGTATACACACGGAGCTGCTGGCGGAGGAGCCGTAAAACTAACTGTTACTGGAATTACCACTATAGCCGGGACCATATCCTTGAACGGAGGAAATGGTGGACCTAGGTCCGGCGGCGGATCAGGAGGAAGTGTATATATTACAACCAACACTCTCGCGGGAGCAGGAATAATTACTGTCAATGGTGGAACGGGCAATGATAGCAATTGCGGCGGAGGCGGAGGCGGAAGAATAGCAATGTATTACACTACAGATTCCTCGACAGTAAGTTATCAGGCCTGTGGAGGACTTGCCGGCACGTCAACCCTTCGCATGGGCGGCGCGGGAACAATATACAAGAAATCAGCAGCTCAAACTAATGGAGATTTGATTATTGATAATAATGATCAGGACAATTCTGAGGATAGATATATTGGTAAAACTCCGATCAATGAAACAATTGTTTTTGATACCCTTACTATTCAAAATTATGGACATTTAGAAACAGATTCTTCCTCAAATATTACCTATACCACTTTAAACTGGACTACTAAAGGAGTAGTTACTGATGAAGG
>JAGLRU010000153.1 GCA_023136145.1 Alphaproteobacteria bacterium | reverse complement strand
GCCCTTCCCATTCGGGTTCCAAAGGTGTGACATTAACAATCAAGCCACAACGCGCATAAGTGCTTTTTCCAAGACAAACCACCAGCACGTCACGCGGAACCTTAAACGTCTCAACAGTTCTAGCCAGAACAAAGCTGTTCGGCGGGATAACACAAATATCCGTTTTGCGTCTCACAAAACTGGATGGGTTAAAATTCTTCGGATCAACTACCGCACTATCCACGTTAGTGAAAATCATAAACTCATCCGACAAACGGCAATCATAGCCATAAGAGGACAGCCCGTAGGAAATAATCCCTTCCCGCTTCTTACGCTCCTCGAACGACGTTATCATACCATGTTCCAAAGCCTGCTTGCGTATCCATGTATCTGGCATAATAGACATCGTCATTTCTCCTTGTTAGATGATTCTATTGCGCCGCGCACACGCGCCTGCCCCTTACGTTTTTGCAGGTTTTTGCGCAAAGCATCGGCACGCTTCTGATCCAGCGAAGGATGCCGCGTAACTGGTGTGCTGCTTGTTGTCTTATTATTCATTCCTGTAAAATTAGAGTTACATACGCATCGGGTCAAGGCTTAGTCGGCTTGGTTATATTGACATAATTTAAAAATAAATAATCCTGCTACCAAAATCCGATATTTTTGATCTTTTATGCTACAATACCAATTAGGAGGTTCAGATGGCACTTCATCAGAGGCTCGATTTAAAACAGGGTCAGGCTCTGGCCATGACACCGCAATTACAGCAAGCTATCAAGCTGCTGCAATTGTCGAATCTTGAGCTTTCCGAATTTATCGAAACCGAGCTGGAAAAAAATCCACTGCTAGAGCGAGACGGAAGTTCCGCTACGGAACCTTCTGTTGAGAGCTTAGAGAAAAGTGTAGATTCTCCAATCGAAAATACAAACATCCCTGAAATCGGAGTCCACTCATCCGACAAAAAAGATGAGAATAAAAGTCAGGAACCAGAATTAGATACTGGCGACAGCATTGCCGAAAAAGAAGCCATTGATGAAACTGACTATGATTATTCAACCTCCACCCTCTCAGGCGTTGGGGCAGGTGGCGACATGAAATTCGACAACTACAAGAACGGTTTTGAAAACACTCTGGTCGCAAACGACACCCTTCGCGACCACTTATTAGAACAAATTCATCTAGACTTCCCAGACAAAAAAGACCGCGCCATCGCCACACTGATGGTAGACTATTTAGACGAATCTGGATACTTCCGCGTACCGTTGAAAATTCTAGCCGACAGGCTAAATTGCGACATAAAACACGTTGAGGAAATCCTCAGCAAGCTACAGCAACTTGATCCAGTAGGTATTTTCGCACAGCATTTAAGCGAATGTCTGGCATTACAATTGAAAGATATTGATCGGCTTGATCCAGCAATGGAAAAATTGCTGCAAAATCTGGACGTACTGGCAAACCATGACATGAAGAAACTAAGAGCACTCTGCGATGTAGACGATGAAGACATAAAGGGCATGATCGATGAAATCAAAGCTCTCGATCCAAAGCCCGCGCTGAACTTTGAGCACTTCGTCCCGCAGACTGTCATTCCGGATATTTTTATGAAGCCACTGCCAAAAAGCAAAGGTGGGGGATGGGCAGTAGAGCTTAATAGCGACACATTGCCCCGCGTGCTGGTCAACCGCACCTACTACGCCAAAGTCAGCAAGACTGCACTAGCGAAAAAAGACAAGGAATATCTGGCAGAACGTCTAAGCACCGCCAACTGGCTAGTCAGGGCAATGGATCAACGGGCGCAAACCATCCTAAAGGTAGCGGGCGAAATTATTCTGCAACAGGAAGCTTTCTTCAATTACGGTGTCGAATATCTGAAGCCACTTGTACTAAAGGAAGTCGCCAATATCATAGGGATGCACGAAAGCACAGTCAGTCGCGTTACCAACAATAAATATATTGGTACACCACGCGGCGTATTCGAACTGAAATATTTTTTCACCAGCGGCGTGTCAAATACGGACGGCTCCGCCGGATTCTCCTCGAAAGCCATCAAGTCGCGACTGAAAACCCTGCTTAACGCCGAAAGCACGGATGCTATCCTCTCAGATGATGATCTGGTAAATGCTCTCAGAAAAGAAGGCATCACTATAGCCCGACGCACAGTAGCCAAGTACAGAGAAGCCATGAAAATCCCCTCCTCAATCCAGCGCCGCCGCCTGAAAAAGCGGGACGGATAATTTCAAGAAATATTATTATTGACATAGCATTTAGGATTAATTACACTTAATACCTTATAAATTTTGTGATTAAGGAGAGTTTCAATGAGTGGAACAACTACAAACTTCAACAAAGAAGCTGGCGTAGATGACGGTGAAAAAGTTACTGTCAGTCAAAATAATACAAAAGAACCTAAAAAAAGTGGTGATGATGTTTTTACTGGATTTGCAGTCTTTCCCTTATAGCTTCCAAGTAACAATGGAGATCGCCTCGATTTTAAAGTAATTGAATTTGAGTCACTTCTAAAAACCCTAAAATTTTCTAATATTGTCAATCCAGCGCCGCCGCCTGAAAAAGCAAGACGGATAGCTATGATGTTAAGCAATTTGCTAAAAATGCCCATAACTTATTGTTATTGACATAGCAGCTAAAATTAATTACATTGAAAGTCTCAATTTCTTTACAAAAAGGATAGTTTTATGGATGGAATGACTAGGGATTTTAACAAAAAAGCCAGTAAACATAAAGAATCACTTGTCGGGGAAAAAGTCGTTGTCGACAGAGAACAAGGTCTTAAGTCTAATTATGTCTTCAAAGTTACACATGACAGTGAAGGTCGTGGTGGCGTTAGAATGATTGCCATTGAAGACCCTTTCGGGAAAAAAAGTTTTAGCGACGTTAATCGTTTTAAAATGTACCAAATTTAACACCATATCATGAAGGAAAATTTTATGGGTAGAACATCTGGGGCTTTTAACAGAAATGCCGGTGAACATAAAGAACCACTTATTGGAGAAACAGTTATTGTCGACCCAAAGAACAGGGGAAATTTTGACGAAACTCACAATGGTAGTAAATTTAGCTCTTATGATAGCTTCCAAGTAATAGGTGAGCATATGGACCCTGATAATATTAAAATCATTAAATTTAAAAATCCTTCCGGACACAGAGGTAAAGGGAAAGCTAGCGATTTTGTAATATCCTAAATTTACTTCCTAAACTAACTTAATTATCATCCACCTTTATTACAAAACTATCGATCACCTTTTTACGTCCGGCTTGGTCGAAGCTAATATCCAGCTTATCGTTGTCGGCGGAGATCATGGTTCCATCACCGAATTTCTGATGAAAAACGCGGTCACCAACTGCAAAACCCTGCGTAGATTCAATTTTGGAATCACATAAAGCCATCGGTGCAGCACATCCGCGATAACAGTTTCCACCGTGAGTGTCCTGCTGCGAATTTTTGTAAACACATGTTTCCGCCACTTCCAAATGCTCCTTCGGCAGTTCGTCAATAAATCGTGATGGCTGGCAACTTGTCCAGCTTCCATACGTCAAGCGAGAGGCAGCAAAAGTAATGTAGGCACTTTTACGTGCGCGAGTAAGTCCGACATAAGCTAGCCGCCGCTCCTCCTCCAATCCAGACTGACCATTTTCATCCATCGCACGCTGGTTCGGGAACAACCCCTCTTCCCAGCCCGGCAAAATAACAGCATCAAACTCAAGTCCCTTGGCGGCGTGATAAGTCATTAGAGAAACTTGCTCCCCGCCAAACTTTTCATCACTGTCCATTACGAGCGACACATGCTCCAGAAACGTTCCGAGGTCTTCAAATTCACCTAGCGCACTAACGAATTCCTTAATGTTTTCAAGTCGTCCATTAGCTTCAGGTGTTTTGCTAGCCTGCCACATCGCAGTATAACCGGATTCATCGAGAACAACCCGCGCCAGTTCAGTATGAGAAATTTCACGAAGTAAATCACGCCAGCGTGTAAAGTTCTGCATAAGGGCGCAAATGGTCTCTTTCGCTCTTCCTTTCAGTGCGTCTTTTTCCAACATCATTTGAATAGCACCATGCAGAGAAGTTTTTTGCTCCCTCGCCACCGTTTGAATCTTCCGAACAGTCGTCAAACCGATACCACGCTTTGGAACGTTGATGATGCGCTCAAAAGCAAGACCATCGTCCGGCTGTGCGATAACTCGCAGGTAGGCGATAATGTCCCGACATTCTTGACGCTCATAAAAACGCATTCCCGCCAGAATTTTATGCGGAATACTTTCCATGATAAATCTTTCCTCGAAAGCGCGAGTCTGATGCGCAGCGCGAACAAGGACGGCAATCTGGCTCAAAGGAAACTTGCGCCGTTGCAGGTCTTCAATCTGTTCCGCCACCTGCACCGCTTCCTGCCTACCGTCCAAAACACCGCAAACCTTTACTTTTTCGCCCTCGTTTCCTGCACTCCACAAGTTTTTTCCGAGACGACTCTTGTTGTAAGCAATCATGCCGTTGGCGGCTCCGAGGATGTGTTTAGTGGAGCGATAATTCTGCTCCAGCCGGATGATTTTCGCGCCCGTAAAATCCTTCTCAAATTTCAGAATGTTACCGATCTCCGCACCGCGCCAGCCGTAGATTGACTGGTCATCATCACCAACACAACAGATGTTTTTGTGCTTCTGAGCGAGAAGCCGCAGCCAGAGATATTGTCCCGTATTGGTATCCTGATATTCGTCAACGAGGATGTATTTAAAACGAGTTTGATAGTCGGCCAAAATCTGCTCATGCTTCGGGTCGCGAAGAATGGTGAGCACATGCAACAGCAGATCACCGAAATCGCAAGCATTCAAAATCCGCAAACGATCCTGATAGGTACGGTAAAGTTGCGGCAAAACGCCACCAGCCACATCACCCGCCTCAGCAGCATTGATCCGGTCGGGCGTAAGGCCACGATCTTTCCACCGCTGAATAAATCCCATCATAAAACGCGGAGGCCATTTTTTACTATCGATATTTGCCTCTTCGAGAAGCTGCTTAAGCAACCGGAGCTGATCATCATCGTCAAGAATGGTAAAGTTAGACTTCAATCCTGCAAGTTCCGCGTGCCGCCGCAGCATCTTCGCCGCGATAGAATGAAAAGTACCGAGCCACCATACTTTATTCACTCCACCATTAGCATCCATCAAAACCGAAACGCGATTTTTCATTTCCAGCGCAGCTTTATTGGTAAAAGTAACAGCAAGAATTTCTCCCGGATGCGCCCGTCCGGTGGATAACAAATGACAAAGTCGCGTCGTTAAAACTTTTGTCTTGCCTGTTCCAGCACCAGCCAGCACAAGTACAGACCCCTCCAATGCTTCAACGGCCTCGCGCTGTGCGGTATTAAGCGCGTCAAGATATGAAAAATCCAGTGAATCTGCTTGGGCGATAATGCTCATGATCACTCACAATGAAAAAAAACAAGCACTTGTATAGCAGAGAATACGTCATTAAAATAGCCTTGTACTTTTTATCCGGCGGGTATAAACATATCTTCGAGGTAAAGGGTTTATACACAAGTTAGAGGAGTTATGATATGAGTGCACGTATTTTAAGTTTACTGGCGGTTATGGTATTGGTAGCTGGGTGCTCTAAGCCGCAGCCAGATGTTGGGTCTCTATCTACAGACGCTGACATGACTGCTGTCGCACCAATCATGACTGATCCAATTCCTAGCGTAGATCAAGGCCCTGTTCCAGGTACTCAGCAAGACTTGGTTATAGCTGTTGGAGATCGCGTTTTCTTCAGCTATGACAAGTATGATCTTGCGTCTGATGCCCGCACCACTATTGAAAGGCAAACACAATGGCTGAGAAGATATCCACATATCAATATCAGCATTGAAGGTCACTGCGATGAACGCGGCACGCGCGAGTACAATCTGGCACTCGGTGAAAAACGGGCAGCATCTGTAAAAAACTACCTGATCGCGCTTGGTATTGAATCCTCACGCATTCAAACCCTCAGCTATGGCAAAGAGCGTCCGGCTGTAATGGGTTCGGATGAAACATCGTGGGCGCAAAACCGTCGTGGAGTTGTTGTAGTTCAATAATTTTTGAAAAGAAATCCGATGGAGATAAAAAATTCCTTCCGGTCTTGCAGAATAGTGCCTCTATTTGTGGCAGGGGTTTTTGTGGTAGTTTGCATGGGGATTTCTGAGGCATCTGCAAGTTATACGCAGTCTTCGAATAAAACTAGCCAACTTCTAAGTCGCATCAACCAGCTTGAAAATCAGGTACAGACACTAAGCCGGGCGGTTTATCGCGGAGATAAAAATGCAATAAAATCACTTGCAGCGACATCATCCGACAACAGAGACACTATCACGGCTGCGGCTAATTTTGAAGTACGCATGAGCCAGATAGAAGAACAGCAGCGCAACATGACTGGTCAACTTGAAAAAATCATTTTCGACTTGCAACAAATGAAAGACCGGGTCGAACGTATGCAGTCTGATACAGACCAGCGGTTCCGGCAGGTTGAATACGGCGGGAATAGATCAATGAACACCGCGCCAGTCACAAGAAAAGAATTACCAAAAGGAAAAACGCTTGGAACACTCTCCACCAATCGTAACAATCCCGCCCAAGAATTATATGGGCAGGCTTTTTCAAGCATCCAAAGTGCCAGATATGAGGATGCCGAAATTGACTTCAAGCGTTTCTTAAACCAGTATATAAACCATCCTTTAGCTGCAAACGCACAATATTGGCTTGGCGAAACTTACTATGTACGGGGAGATTATAAACAAGCGGCAAAAGCCTTCGCGCAAGGATATCAGGATTTTCCCAAAAGTGCTAAGGCGGCGGACAGCCTCCTAAAACTTGGTTTGTCTCTATCACGGCTTGGCAGAAAAGATGATGCCTGCCTGTCACTGCAACAATTGCAAAAAGAGTTTCATGGACAGACCGGTTCCATACAGAACAAAGCAGCACAAGAGATAAAGAAACTCGGCTGCCTATAACGGAACTGTAAAACCGGAAATCTGAATTTATTTTCCCTACGGATGGACACGGATTAAAACAGTTTCATAATGAATAATGCATCTACAAAAAACCTACACCACCGTCATGCCCGCCTCCGCGCGGGCATCCAGAAGGCAGTCCTGCCGTCTTATGAGTCATGAGACGCGCGGACGCGCTCCCAGACACCAGCACAAGGCGAGAGTGACGGATTGTTTTGATTGAGAGGAGTATCATTTTTAATAAAAGAAACAATGCAAAACACCGCCATCACATCTGAATCTTTCGCTTTCTCCATGCAGAAACTGGACATTGATGGAACACGTCCAAAAATCGCCGTTGCAGTTTCCGGCGGAGGGGATAGCCTTGCCCTAACAATTCTGATGCAAGAATGGGTTACAGCGCGGGGAGGAGAAATGCTGACACTAACAGTGGATCACAAGCTGCGCCCGAATTCATCGGCAGAGGCAGAAGGCGTTCAAAAACTTCTACGCGCACGCAATATTACCCACGATATTCTGACATGGGAAGGTGACAAGCCGCTAACCCATGTGCAAGAGATGGCGCGGAAGGCCAGATATAAATTGCTACTTTCGGAGTGCCTCAAGCGCGGTTTTCCTTTTCTGTCCATCGCGCACAATCTTGAAGATCAGATCGAGACATTCTGGATGCGCCTTACACATGGCAGCGGGCTGGACGGTCTCTCCGCAATGTCCTCAGTTCGCATGACAGAAGGTGTGTCGGTCATTCGTCCGGTTCTATCGTTTTCACGGGAACAGTTACGCGCCACCTGCCTACAACATGATATAAAGTGGGTTGAAGACCCGTCAAACTCCAATAAAAAATATCTACGCCCGAAGCTGCGTGCGTTTGAAAACCTGCTGAAGGCTGAAGGTCTTACGCCTGATCGTCTCGCCCTGACAGTGCAAAAACTGGAAGATGCGCGTCAGGCACTTCAGGTAATGGCGGATACGGCGTTTTCCGAATACGTTCTGCTGCACCCCGAAGGCTATGCCACGCTGAAAACGGAGAAATGGAAGAAGTCGCCGCGCGAGATTCAACGCCGTGTACTCGCGCAGACGCTGATGATTTTATCACCGAAACCGTATCAATCCGGGTTTGAGGCCATTGAACAAACTCGGATAGATCTGCATAATCAATTTTTTACTGGAAAAACACTAGCTGGATGCGAAATTTTTCCGGGACGCTCTGGAGATGTCCTGCTAGCACGAGAATCCGACGCTACAGAAGGTCGTATGCGCGTTCAGGAAGGACTAGTCTGGGACGGGCGTTTTACCGTTTCTGGCTTTCCTACCGAATCACTCTATATTGGAGCTTTGGGAGAACAGGGACTTTGCGAATTAAAGAAGAATATGGATGGTTCAGGGATGCTTCCTTTCAAGATAAAACGGGTGCTTCCGGCATTATGGCATGGGGGGAATCTTCTGGCTGTCCCGCATCTTGGCTATTACAGCCAGTCCTGCCCCGCTAGGCTAAAAACAGGTCAGATTACGTTTTGTGGAAAGGTTGTTTAATGCGCTACATAAATTGTATAATGAAAAGTCGTACAAAATTAAATTAGGCAGGATACGTTGGACAAAAATCAAAATAACGACAATAAAGGCGGAGATAACATGTTCTTCAGGAACGTAATCCTGTGGATCGTCATCGCCATGCTACTGGTGGGCGTGTTCAACATGTTCAATAAGGATCGTGCTGGGTTAACTGGCGGGTCAACGGTGGCTTACAGCGACTTTATTTCCAGTGTTGATAAAAAGGAAATCTCCAACGTCGAGATCGCGAATGGACGAATCATCGGAAATTACACCGATGGACGGCCTTTTTCCTCCTATATTCCCACCGGTGCCGACGTGGTGGCACGCATCGAGGGAAAAGGTCTTAGAATCAGCGGTGCGCCCGACAAAAACGAGCCTACATTCTTCAGCTACATTATAAGCTGGTTCCCAATGCTGCTTCTGATCGGTGTATGGATTTTCTTTATGCGCCAAATGCAGGGTGGCAACAACAAAGCAATGGGCTTCGGCAAATCCAAGGCCAAAATGCTTAATGAAAAACTTGGTCGCATAACCTTCGCCGATGTAGCAGGCGTCGATGAAGCCAAGCAAGAACTGGAGGAAGTAGTCGAATTCCTCCGCGATCCGCACAAGTTCCAAAGGCTCGGCGGAAAAATCCCGAAAGGCGTTCTGCTGCTTGGGCCACCCGGAACCGGCAAAACCTTGCTAGCGCGATCGGTAGCTGGCGAAGCCAACGTTCCGTTCTTTACAATTTCAGGCTCCGATTTCGTCGAAATGTTCGTAGGCGTTGGCGCGAGTCGCGTGCGTGACATGTTCGAACAAGGCAAGAAAAACGCACCTTGCATTCTCTTTATTGATGAAATCGACGCGGTCGGGCGACATCGTGGTGCTGGACTCGGTGGAGGAAACGACGAACGAGAACAAACCCTCAACCAGCTTCTGGTCGAAATGGATGGGTTTGAGGCCAATGAAGGCGTTATCCTGATCGCCGCTACAAACCGCCCTGATGTGCTGGATCCGGCATTACTGCGTCCGGGACGTTTTGACCGTCAGGTGACGGTGCCAAATCCCGATGTGAATGGGCGCGAAAAAATCCTCAAGGTTCACATGCGGAAAGTTCCTCTGGCACAGGACGTAGATGCGCGAGTAATCGCACGAGGCACTCCGGGCTTTTCCGGTGCCGATCTCGCCAATCTCGTCAACGAAGCTGCATTGCTAGCTGCTAGGCGCAGCAAGCGCGTCGTGGGAATGAAGGAACTGGAAGACGCTAAGGACAAGGTCATGATGGGGGCAGAACGTCGCTCAATGGCAATGACGGAAGAAGAAAAGAAACTAACAGCCTATCACGAAGCCGGTCATGCGATAGTGGCAATCCACGAGCCAGCTTCCGATCCGATCCACAAGGCGACGATCATTCCGCGTGGACGTGCGCTTGGTATGGTGATGCGTCTGCCGGAAGGGGATCGCATCTCAATGTCGAAAGAAAAATTATATGCCGATTTAGCTGTATCAATGGGTGGACGGATCGCCGAAGAGCTTGTGTTCGGCCCCGAAAAAGTTACAACAGGTGCTTCTTCGGACATAAAAATGGCAACAGAAATGTCTCGCCGAATGGTGATGGAATGGGGCATGAGTGACGAAATGGGGCCGATCAACTACGGTTCCGACCGCGAAGAAGTATTTCTCGGATATTCGATGGGGCAGCATAAATCCATGTCCGCCGAGACGGCTAACAAAGTCGATTCTGAAGTCAAGAGGATCGTCGATGAAGCATATACCAATGCCCAAAAAACTCTCACCGACAACCGGCACGAACTGGAAGCACTAGCCAAAGGACTGCTGGAGTATGAAACGCTGAACGGAGAAGAAATTCTCCTCATAATAAAAGGGGAAAAACTAAAACGAGATACTGGAGAAGACACAGATTCCACTGGCCACAAGAAAAAAACAAAATCAGGCTCCGTCCCTACGGCGGGTGGTGTCGATCTAGGCTTCCCGGAAACAAGCGAAGCCTAGCAAACAGCTAAAGAAAACCCTCCGGTTTATGCAGGAGGGTTTTAACTTTACGCTATTATCCCCTAAACATAAGTCGTTGACTCTTTAAGGGAATCTTAGCATATATGAAGAATGGATGTTTTTGATAAATTTTATCAACGATGAAAACGTTCAGAATTCGGTTTCCATGGCGATTAAAAAACCATCACTTTTTCTTTGCTTTACATTCCCCTGTCATCCTCCGCCAGGCATCCGCAGTCCCTTTCAGGCTATAGGTATCCGTTGTTTTCGTTCCACGGCTGGAGGTTCCACGGACAACGAGCGAAGATTTTTTCTTAAGGAGAGCAACTAGGGCATCGTCATCCTTCTGATTTTCTGTCCATGCCATTTCATCCCGAGTAAAAAGAGTAAATTTTTTCCCCCCGACACTCACAGTTACAGGAACCCCTTCCTTGAAACTGTAGCCGTTTGAGATGCTAACAACATTCTTGTTTCCTTCGCCAAACCAGTGAGTCACGAAAAAGAACACCTCGCCGCGCTTCTTGTATTTGCCTTCCTTTTTCCTAGGCTGACCTGACATAAAGCAGACCTTTTTCCCTCCCTCGAGGAAAGTATATACGTTCCAATCGCCGTAGTTGCCAACCAGCACTCCACTACTATTGGCATACGATGGAATCGCCACAAAAGTACAAATGACAACGCAGATAACAAAAAAAACTTTAAAAACTCTTTTCACAGAACCCTCCTCAGAAAGAGTGATTATATAACAGTATTTCCTGAAAAACACAGCCTTTTCAGGAATCGGATCGCTTTTTCGACATTTTTTCTTGACTTTACGGAACGGAACTATATTTTCGCTCTTTAAGTTTGAGGTTTTGCCCCTTGTGGCAGGGTTATTATTAAGGAAAAAATCATGGCTAAAAAAGGTCCAAGAGGAACGATAGTGCTGAGAAACGCGAAAACCGGACATGTCTACTATACTTCAAAAAATTCCCGCAATACCACGGAAAAACTAAGTTTGTGGAAATATGATCCGGAAACACGGGGACATCTTGAATTCGTTGAAGGAAAAATGAAGTAAACTTAATCAATGCTTAAAAAGCAAAAAAGGGCGGATTATCTCCGCTCTTTTTTTATTGATCTGTATCGAAGTAACTGTCAGGCAGATTCACCAACATTTACTGAATTATCTTGGTGTGTATTGACCCTCCATCAAACCAGTACTAGAATCTGATCGTATCGCCTTTGAATAATGGAGTTTCTAACAATGAAGTCCCGTATTTCACGTTTTGCAAAGTTTACAATAATTCTGACCTGCTTCGGTTTTCTGACGCATATAAATCCCGCCATTTCTGACATTCCAATAACGACGGTTGCACCCGCTCAAGATTTTGCGAATATGGCCGAAAAAGTAATACCGACAGTTGTAAACATTTCTACTACCATGAAGATCGAATCTCCTTCTATAGGCGGATTTCACACTCTGCCAGATTTACCATCGGGATCACCCTTTGAAGAACTCTTTAAGCATTTTTATGAGCAATATCAGAATGGCAATCCCCCAACAAACAAAAAAGTATCCTCTCTCGGCTCAGGATTCGTGATCGACGCTACCAACGGCTACATCGTCACTAATAGCCACGTCATCAGGGATGCGGACGAAATCAAAGTTATACTGAACGACAACACGACACTTGATGCTGTGCTGGTTGGAACGGATGAAAAAACCGACATCGCTCTCCTCAAAGTCAAATCCGATAAACCGCTGGTTGCCGCCAAATGGGGCGACAGCGACACGGCGCGTATAGGTTCATGGGTGCTTGCCATAGGTAATCCATTCGGTCTTGGCGGCACCGTCACAGCGGGAATCGTTTCCGCACGACACCGTGACATCAACGCAGGACCTTATGACGAATACATTCAGACGGATGCTTCGATTAATCGTGGAAACTCCGGCGGCCCTATGTTCAATATAAATGGCGAGGTTATAGGCGTAAATACGGCGATTTTTTCGCCTTCTGGCGGATCAGTTGGGATCGGATTTGCCGTCCCCTCGAACTTTGCTAAGGGCATCATCGCGCAGCTTATTAAATACGGCAAAACCAAGCGCGGCTGGCTTGGTGTGCGTATTCAGAAAGTCACCCCTGAAATTGCCGAAAGCCTCGGTCTGGATAAAGCGAAGGGGGCTATGGTTTCCGGTGTTACTGAAAAAGGCCCAGCCGAAAAATCTGGAATTAAATCAGGTGATATAATTCTGAAATTCGATGGTCACTCCATTGACAAGATGCGCCAACTTCCCCGCATGGTTGCTGATACAGAAGTTGGCAAGAAAGTCTTTCTAACCTTATGGCGCAAAGGTAGAAAAAAGACCGTTACCGTCAATCTCGGTCAGCTTGAAAAGGCAGAAGAGACAGGGATGATCGCCGAGAAAAATAAAAACGGAAAGACCAGTTCCAAAGTGGTCGCCGTAGAGAGCATTGGTCTCGGTCTGTCTCCCCTTACAAAGCAGCTTCGCTCTCTCTATAAAATTTCCAAAGAAACGAGCGGTGTCATTATTTCTGAGGTTAAAAGAGATAGCGTTGCCGCAGATAAAGGGCTTGAGATCGGAGACGTGATCGTTGAAGTCGATCAACATAGTGTTTCCACACCCAAAGAAGCTTCCGACAAAATCTCCGCAGCGCAAAAAGCGGGACGCTCCTCGGTGCTGTTTTTTATCGCTCGAGGAGAAGATATGCGATTCGTCGCTCTGAAATTGAAGAAATGAATTTTTCCGCAAGAAGGTTATTTAAGGGATATGTGTCGAAATCAAAAACAATCCAAAATAATATTCTAGGAATTGTTATCACCATCGCAACTGCGATTGCTTTTGGTGCTTATCCGCCGACAGTACGTGCCGTATACGCAGACGGCGGGAATGCAGTCTTTATTCTTCTTGTAACCACCTTTGCCCGCGCATTGGCATTATATTTATTTTGCATTTTATTCCATAAGCCCCTCTTTAAAACAAAAGAAGATACCAAAATCGTAATTATCGGAGGGTTTTTGCAGGCGCTGGGCATTTTTGGTATTTTTTCCGCTTTAACCTATCTGCCGGGAGCCGTCGTAATCATCATTGTATTTACGCATACCCTTATGCTGCTTTTTTTTATGGCATGGCGGCGTGAAATAAAAATTACTCTGCACACTCTCGCAGTAACTCTGGCGGCCTTAGGAGGCTTAAGTCTTGTTTTAAATATATGGCATCAGGAACAGCATCTCAGTTATGTGGGAATGAGTCTGGCTTTTATAGCTGCGATTGCAATAACATTTCGTGTTTATATATACGGTCATCTAACAAAAACACGTAATCCAGCCGTCGTCGGCGCGGAAGTCTTTCTTATCGCTACAGTTTTTGCCATGCTTTCCATGTTTTTTGAAATGCCGCAACCGCCGGCGTCTTTTGAAGGATACGGATGGCTCTCTCTGGGATGTCTCTCCCTGATTCTGGGAACATTCGGTGTGTTCTACGGCATCTCTCTTATAGGCTCTTTTAATTTCAGCTTGCTCTCGAAGCTTGAGCCTGTATTTACCGCGATTTTTTCAATCATCCTTATCAATGAATTTTTAAGCTGGCATCAATATGCCGGCATACTGGTTGTAATCACAAGCCTGATTATTTATCAGTACATGGACTACAGAAAACGTTCCAAATAACTTACCACTCAAGACGATTCTGATAACCATCTTGAGTGATAAACTTATATCGCCATTCTTCAGATTATTTCTAGCGTCAGAACTTAATCTACATTCCAGATGGTGACGATGAAGTCGGAACTTCTATTTTAACTACTGCTTTTTTAAAAGAAGTATTTTTCAGCTCTTTGAACTTATTTACCGCAGCTTCGCAAACAGATTTATCATCCGTATAATCTTTTGCAAGATAGTTTAAAAGATTCATATCTTTGGCATTCGAAGCTTTTAATTTTCCTATTGCGTCTATACGCTCTTGTGGAGACTTCGTACTATCTATTGCAATATCTCTATATATGCTTCCTTGTTTATTGAAATCTGGTCTCATAGTTTATATCCCTCCTATTTGGCTTACAAGCCAAGTTAAAACACATCTTTTATATCAGAATGTATTTTTTATAACATAGTCAGAAATTCCACACAATAAAAACTTTGCCAGAAGTCTGTTAACTCTTTATTTTTAACGTGAAGAAAGAGCTGCATAACTATTACAGAAAGCGTTCCAAATAATTTATGACGTATAAAGCTTCCATAAATGAGCCTGCCCAAAAACCCGTTCTTGTTATCGGAGGGCCTACTGCCAGCGGCAAATCAGGGCTTGCTCTTTCGCTCGCCTCGTCTCTTTCCGGCGTTATTATCAATGACGATTCAATGCAGATTTATCAGGGTCTTCCTCTTCTGACTGCACATCCATCAGAAGAAGATTTTCTTCACATTCCGCACCGCCTATATGCCTCCCTATCCCCCGATGATACCTGCTCCGCAGCACGCTGGCGAAATCTGGCTTTTGAGGAAATCCGAAAAGTTCATTCCGAAAACAAGCTCCCCATTATCGTCGGCGGTTCAGGATTTTATCTGAAAACACTCTTGCAAGGAATTAGCCCAGTTCCTGATATTCCAAGCACAGTACGTGACAAAATCTCCGCACTTCAAAAAGAGATGGGTAATCCTGAGTTCCATCAGGCATTCTCTCTACGCGACCCTGTTATGACGGCTCGGCTTGATCCATTCAATACACAACGCATTATTCGGGCATGGGAAGTTCTGGAGTCCACTGGAAAAAGTCTCGCGGAATGGCATAAACTCCCTCCAGACAAACCGCCGAAACATCTCCGTTTTCTAACAGTTTTTCTTCTGCCGGAACGAAAGGCACTTTATGCCTCCTGCAATACACGATTTGAACAAATGCTCAAAGCCGGTGTTCTTGATGAAATAAAACAATTCAAAGAACAATTCCCCGCAGAAACCGCGCTTTCAAAAGCTCTTGGTTATTCCGAACTTTCCGCATACCTCGATGGAAACCTCTCCCTGCCGGAAGCCATTGCGAGTGCACAGCAATCAACGCGCCACTACGCAAAAAGACAAGTGACATGGTTCCGTCATCAAATCGTTGCAGATTTAATATTGGACAACTCTCTTCCAGAACCTTTACTGGATTGGATAAAAGAGAGGCTTTGATATTTTCGAGCATCTTCAGTAGTATGAAGGTGCGTATTTTTGTAAGGAGATTTTGTTATGTCTCGATATTTTATTCTGATTACTTTTATGATTCTTTTACTCACCGCGACTTCCTGCGCTCCATCCCGCGAAGTAGCAGATAAAAAACTTGCATCAGCATGCGAAGGTTCCATCAAGATTCTTTATGAACAGAACGATAAGATCGACATCCAGAAAACATCCTTCCTGTCAAGAAAAGGGCACGATAATGTATCGCTCCGCATCGTAAAACTCGATGCTAATTTCGTGCGCTCCGACGGAATCATTCAGGAAAAAACATGGACATGTTCTTATAAGGAACAGTGGAGCATATTCGGTTATATGCCGGAATTTTATAGTCTTGAAAAAGATGGTATGCGATACGGCAATTTTGACGGCAAGATCGTGGGCGATTTCGAAGCCCTAATGAAAATCAATATAGCTACCGAGGAAGCTTTGTATTAATTTCAGATTGCAGCCAGTCAGCTAGCTTTTCAGTTTTATGATGAACATAAACAGGGCTATGTTCTTTTGGCTCTCTGTTTTTGCCGGTGATCCAGACTGTGGTCATGCCTAAGTCGGCTGCCGGCTTTAGGTTGATTTCCGTGTCCTCAAACATGCAAGCTTGATGTGAATCAAACCGGAATTTTTCAACGATAGTAAAGTACGGTTCCAGATACGGCTTAGGCAGGTAATCGGCATCCTCTATCGTGAAAACATTGTCAAAGCACCGATCAATCCCAAGATGCTTCGTCATACGCGCCGTGTAGGATCTGGGTGCGTTAGTAAAGATAATCTTTTTCCCCTGCAAAAGTTCAATGGATTCTCGAATAACAGAACAAGGCTTTACATCGGATAAGTCGATGTCATGGGCATATTCAAGAAAACCACAGGGATCACTTCCATGCTCTGTCATCAGACCATACAAAGTGTTGCCGTATTTATTCCAGTAATTCCTGCGCAAAACATTAGCTTCTTCAAAGGAGATTTTCAATAGATCAGCAATGTAATAAGTCATGCGATAGCTAATTTTATCTAACGCACCTGTACTGGCATCATAAAGAGTGTTGTCCATATCGAATATCCATGTGTCGATATGTGTCAATGACTTCATCAGACGGCTTTGCGAGCTTTTAAAGCCGTTGAGATGGTACCATCATCCATATAATCAATCTGACCGCCAATCGGAACGCCATGCGCAAGCTGGGTAGTAGTAACACCGGCATGATGCAAACAATCTGACAGATAATGCGCGGTCGTCTGCCCGTCTATGGTCGCATTAAGCGCAATAATGATCTCTTTCACATTCGGAGCTTTGGCACGATTTAGAAGATGCTGGATGGACAAGTCTTCGGGGCCGATGCCGTCCAACGCGGAAAGGATTCCCCCAAGAACATGATAAGATCCTTTAAAAGAGCTTGTTTTTTCGATAGTCCAGAGATCGGATATATCTTCAACAACGCAGATTGTTGCAGTGTCCCTTCCCGGATCGGAGCATAAAGAACAAGGGCTGACGGTATCCAGATTGTGGCAGTGTGGACATTCCACGATAATCTCCGCAGCTAGTTCAAGAGCCTTCGACAGTGGCTGCATAAGACTTTCGCGGTTTTTCAACAGATTTAAGACGACACGCTGAGCCGAGCGTGGCCCAATACCAGGCAGTCGGGAAATAAGTTTTATCAGATGCTCAATCTCTGTTCCAATCATGTAACTAAGTATAACGGTCTAGGCATGACTTTCCAATTTCTAAATCAGAACTCTCCAAGATATCCTGAACCCCTATGATGCGGAATTAACTATGGATGACGACCCTGCGGCTTATTTTTATTGGGCTTAATACTGCGTGGATCCTCAATAACTTTTTTTATGCTTTTTATATGATAATAACCATCTTTGTCACGCTCATGTTTGGCTGGGGCAGCCGTAGATTTTTCTCCACTAACGTCACTCTTTTTGGGTTCAGTAAATTTAAGACCAGGAATAACTTTTTTTATGCTTTTTATATGATAATAACCATCTTTGTCACGCTCATGTTTAGTTGGAACAGTCGGAGCAGCAGCAAGTTTCCTTCCAAGGTCATCCTTATTGCGTTCAAAAAATTCGCTGACCCCTTCATTCTTAAAAGGATCATCTTTCGGAGCATCCGTAAGTTTACGTGAGCCATGCTTATTTATCGCAGTGGTACGCTCTTGAGGGGTAAGCCGAGCGATAGCAGCCACCGTAGCAGCAGCTGTCGGAGCAACAATATCCATCGTAGCAGCAGCTGTCGGAGCAGCCGCAAGTTTACTTCCAAAGTTTCCCTTATTGGGATCAATAAATTTGCTGGAAGGGGTATTATTGACAGAATTCTTTACTAAGGCAGAAGCAATCAGAGCGGGAGTAGCAGCAAGCGCAGCACGAGCAGCCGAAGCATTCTTATCTTCAAATATAGCAGCAGCTGTCTTTGCAAGTTTCATCTCAGAGATATCAGCCTGCATCTTCAA
>JAGLRU010000152.1 GCA_023136145.1 Alphaproteobacteria bacterium | reverse complement strand
GGGTCAGATTTTAGACCGCCAGATTTTTAGAAGATAACGCAAAAGGTGGCTTTTATAGATTACCTCAAGCTGTGCCAGTTTGCTGATTTTTTTCGGCCTGCTTGCGTTTTATTTCGTTTACATAGATAGCCTCAAAACTGATCGGAGTCAGATACAGTGGTGGATACCCACCTTGCGATGTCTTGCTAGCAACGATTTCGCGGATAAACGGAAACAATAGTTTCGGTACCTCGACCATCAGAACCGCCTGCTGACTTTCTTTTGGAATATTGTTCAGAGCCACCAACGCGCCATAGTGCAAGTCTAAGATAAAAGCCATCCTATTATCTTGCTTATTCTTGGCCTCGATGCGGAAATGCAGACTGCTTTCAAAGGAATTATCCTTGATATGCTTCTGAGCCAGAGAAATCTGCACGTTGGTTTCTGGCGGTGGCCAGCCACCGACAAGGCTTTCTGGAGCGTGTGGATTTTCAAACGAAATATCTTTTACATATTGCGCGATAACTTGAATGCTAGGTTCTGCTTTTTGTACAGGAGCATCTACAGGAGTATCGCTTTTTTCTGGAGCGTTACCTTTTTCAGAAACATCACTTTTTTCATCAGACATAATTTATTCCTTCTTTTGTTCTGGGGAGTTTGCCAAGAAAAAAGAGATTTGCCAAGAAAAACGATCTATCACCCTTTAAATTATTAACCACAATAGTTAAATCAAAGCATAGAATTGGCATTATGGATATAACAACGAGTAAAAGTCCAAAATTTGTGTACCATAATATATTTTAAGTGTTTCCTGAAGTTCTCTTTGCAAAATCAAGGCAAAGTCATTATAAAGAGTGCCAAGTAAGACTCCTGAATGGTTCTGGAGGCTACTAATTCACATGTAGGCCAATGCCGGTTTAAAAGCCGCATCGGTGTCCAGAAACGGACTAATTGCCTACAGAGGTTAAACCGAGAAAGGAACTAAGTTTATGACTATGCCTGTATTCACCATGCGCCAGCTTTTGGAAGCTGGGATTCATTTTGGTCACCATACCCGTCGCTGGAACCCGAAAATGAAACCTTACATTTTTGGCGAACGGAACAAAATTCATATTATTAATCTTGAACTGACAGTACCAATGCTGCATCACGCGCTGAAAAACGTGCGCGACATCGCAGCTGACGGAGGCCGCGTCCTTTTTGTTGGAACGAAGCGTCAGGCATCTGAAAAAATCGCGGAAACAGCCAAACGTTGCGGACAGTACTACGTAAACCACAGGTGGCTCGGCGGAATGCTAACGAACTGGGGGACGATTTCCAATTCCATCAAGCGTCTACGCACCGTTGATGAAATGATTGACAATGATGAAGTCAAACAAGGCATGACCAAGAAAGAACGTACCAGCCTTGCCCGTGAAAAAGATAAGCTTGAAAAAGCGCTTGGTGGAATTAAGGAAATGGGCGGTCTTCCCGATGCAATAATCGTGATTGATACCAATAAGGAAGCTATCGCAATTTTAGAAGCACGTAAGTTGGGCATTCCCGTGTTTGCTGTTGTTGACAGCAATTGCGATCCAGACGGAATTGATTTTCTAATCCCTGGCAACGATGATGCCACACGCGCAATCAACACTTACTGTGACTTATTCGCTGAGGCTGTTTTGGACGGATTACAGGCGGAAATCGCCGCCTCAGGTGAGGATGTTGGTGAGTCAGCCGATCCAACACCTGAAAAACTGGATGTGCCCGAGAAACTTAAAGTTTCGGCGGTGGCTAGTTGATTCTCGAAAGGAATATAAAAAAATGGCAGAAATAAACATATCTCTTATAAAAGAACTTCGTGAAAAAAGCGGCGCAGGCATGTTGGACTGCAAAAACGCCCTTACCGATACCAATGGCGATGTAGAAGCGGCGGTGGACTATCTCCGTAAAAAAGGACTTGCAACAGCAACTAAAAAATCTAATCGGACGGCGGCGGACGGGCTGATCGGTATCGCTTCCAATGGAAAGGCGGCTGTTGTCATCGAGCTAAATGCAGAAACCGACTTTGTTGCTCGTAACGAGCACTTCCAGAATTTTTTATCTCAGATTGCAGATTTAGCACTGAAAGATAAAATCGAAACAGTCGATGCTCTGAAAACCGCTAGTCTGGACGGTAAAACTGTTGAAGAGGCACTGACTGCACTAATCGCTACAATTGGCGAAAATATGACTCTCCGTCGGATGCAGCTTCTGACAGTTAATCAGGGTGTTGTGGCCACATACATCCACAATGCCGCTATGCCGAATTGTGGCAAGATTGGCGTTTTGTTGGCGATTGAATCATCCGGAAGCGTTGAGCGGCTTTCCGCGCTTGGTCGCCAGTTAGCGATGCATATTGCTGCAACACGACCTGAATCTCTGGACATCTCATCCTTAAACGAGGAAACCATTGCACGTGAGCGTTCCGTTTATGCGGAAAAAGCCAACCAAAGTGGTAAGCCTCCCGAAATCGTCGAAAAGATTGTCGAGGGCAGCCTACGCAAATTCTATGAGCAAGCCGTATTAATGGAACAAACCTTTGTTATTGACGGAGAAAACAAAATTTCAGCTGTCCTTGAAAATGTAGGCAAGGAAGTTGGATCTTCAGTGAAGATAGCAAGTTATGTCCGTTACGAACTTGGAGAAGGCATTGAGAAAAAGGTCGATGATTTTGTATCCGAAGTTGCAAAGATGTCGGCAGGATGATAGCAACTAGGCCGTTATGCCGTCATGTAGACTCATAAGACGCGCGGACGCGCTACCAGACCCACGCGTAAAGCGGGGGTGACAATGAAAAAGGGAGATATAAGCGAAATGCCAAAACCGCGATTTAAGCGTGTTCTTCTGAAGATATCGGGTGAGGCTCTGATGGGGGATGGAGACTACGGCATTGAACCTAATATGGTCACCAACATCGCGAAAGATGTGAAAGAAGTCATTGAGATCGGTGTCGAGGTGTGTCTGGTAATAGGAGGTGGCAATATTTTTCGTGGTGTTTCCGATGCAGCCGTTGGGATGGATCGTGCCGCCGCCGACTATATGGGGATGCTCGCCACTGTCATTAATTCCCTTGCTTTACAGAACGCTCTTGAAAAACAGGGGATTGATACGCGTGTCCTGTCTGCCATACCAATGGCGACAGTCTGCGAGCCTTATATCCGCCGCCGCGCCCTGCATCACATGGAAAAAAGTCGGGTGGTAATCTTTGCTGCTGGGACTGGTAATCCATTCTTTACAACCGATACGGCTGCTGCGCTACGTGCTTCCGAAATGGGTTGCGACGCGCTGCTAAAGGGTACTAAGGTGGATGGTGTTTACGAAGCTGATCCAGCGAAATTTCCTGATGCCAAAAAATTTGACAGTCTAACTTATCTTGAAGTTTTGTCTAAGAACCTTGGCATCATGGACGCTACCTCAGTTTCTTTGGCGCGTGAAAACAATATTCCGGTGATAGTGTTCTCTATCAGGCATCCGGGAGCTTTTGCTGAGCTGATGCTTGGTCGTGGAGAATGCACTGTCGTGATGAAAAAGGAGAGTTCAAAATGACGGATATGGATTTAAGTGAATTTGATTGCAAGATGCAAAGTTCTTTCGATGTGTTGAGCAAGGAATTTATCGGTTTGCGTACGGGACGCGCTTCTGCCGGTTTGCTAGATGGCATTATCGTTGAAGTTTACGGCAGCAAAATGCCCCTCAGTCAGGTAGCTTCCGTTAGTGTACCAGAACCGCGTCTTCTAACAGTTCAGGTGTGGGATGCAAACAACACCAAAGACGTTGAAAAAGCTATTTCAAACGCTGGTCTTGGGCTAAATCCACAGCCGGCAGGGTCGCTAATTCGCGTACCTATTCCTGGTTTGACCGAAGAACGTCGGCTGGAACTGGCAAAGATAGCATCCAAGTACGCCGAACAAGCAAGAATCTCAGTACGTAATGTCCGTCGTGAAGGTATGGAGAGTGCTAAGAAAAGCAAAATGCCTGAGGATGACTTGAGAAAAACGGAAGAAAAGATTCAGAAAATAACGGATGACTGGATCAAAAAAATTGACGACTCGCTTGCTCACAAGGAGCAGGAAATCAAGCAGGTTTAATGCCTATGAATGTTCCTGTGCATGTCGCCATTATCATGGACGGTAACGGACGCTGGGCTACGGGACGTGGCTTAAGCCGCATTGAAGGTCACAGAAAAGGAGCCATTGCAGCTAGGGTTGCCGTGGAATCCGCCATAGACATTGGTATTCCGTACCTAACGTTGTTTGGATTTTCCTCTGAAAATTGGAATCGCCCTATCGGGGAAATTGACGATCTTATGGGTCTCCTGCGACATTATCTGAAAAAAGAAATTAACGAGCTGCATAAGCGTGGGGTGCGGTTACTGGTAATTGGTGATAAAACACGTCTGTCGCAAGACATCGTGCAGTTGATTGAAAACGCCGAGAAACTTACTGAAAGCAATGGCAAGATCACAGTAGTGTTGGCACTTAGTTACGGTGGGCAGCAGGATATTCTGTTCGCCGCGAAAGAACTGGCACGCCAGGCAAAGGCTTGTGCAATTGATCCTGAAAAAATCGACGAGGATGTTTTTTCCCGACATCTTATGACTGGAAGCATTCCCTATCCAGACCTGATGATCCGCACCAGCGGAGAAAGCCGAATTAGCAATTTTATGATATGGCAGCTTGCCTACGCGGAGCTTTATTTCACCGAGACATTATGGCCAGACTTTTCAAGATTAGATATGGATGATGCTATAACCTTCTTTAACAGTCGCGACCGACGTTACGGAGGGGTTTCGCAAATAAGGAGACAGACATGACGGAAGAATCTGTCCAAAAAAAAACCAAAAGCTCTTTTAAAATCCGAGTCTGGTCAGCTATGATATTCGGGCCGGTTGTCCTTATTGCGCTTTATGCTGGTGGACTTCCATTTACGCTGATGATGGCTGCGGCGGCAGGGATTGGTGTGTATGAATGGGGCAAGATGGTTCTTTCCGGTCAGAAGCATCGTGCAGTGCTTATGCTTTTCGGCATCGCGTATATTGGATTTTCAATTGGAATAATGGTCTGGCTGCGGAACTTTTCCGATTACGGTCTTTACAATACGTTGACGTTACTGCTGATCGTTTGGACGAGCGATATTTTTGCTTATTTCACAGGAAAAACCATCGGCGGACCGAAACTGGCACCGAAGATCAGCCCTAAAAAAACATGGGCGGGATTTATCGGCAGCAGCGTTGGCGCGGGAATTGTTGCGACTGGTCTGACGTGCCCGTTGGCACTGGAAAAATGGGATGTTACGACTATCGGTAATATGTCATGGACGGGATATGCGGCGATGGGCTTTATCCTTGCTATGTTCGGTCAGGCGGGGGATTTGTTTATTTCTATCGTCAAACGATATTATAAGGTTAAAGATACTGGCACTCTTATTCCAGGACATGGCGGCATTCTGGATCGGATTGATGCCTTGCTTCTGGTTGCCCTTCTGTTCGGAATACTTGTGATTCTTTTAAAATGAAAACACACCCCAAAACTGTCACGATCCTCGGCTCTACCGGTTCTGTTGGGCGCAGTGCAGTTGACCTGATTTTAGGACATCGCGATAAATTTAAAGTGCGAGCATTAACTGCAAATAAAAACGTCAAACTTCTTGCTAGTCAGGCACGTAATCTCAATGCCGAAGTCGCCGTTATTGTCGATAAGACACTTTACGGAGACTTAAAGGAGGCTTTGAAAGGGACATCCATCAGAGCTGAAGCGGGACACGAAGCCATCGTATCTGCTGCAGGGCTTCCAGTGGACTGGGTACTAGCGGCAATTGTTGGGGCTGCCGGAATAGAGTCGACTCTGGAAGCGATCAAGCAAGGAACCACTGTAGCTCTTGCAAATAAAGAATCTCTTGTCTGCGCCGGACCATTTATGATGGAAGAGGTGCGAAAACACGGAACAACCCTTCTTCCAGTTGATAGCGAGCATAACGCTATCTTTCAGGTTATAAACGCAGAGCAACACGCGCAGATCAAACGGGTAGTTTTGACAGCATCGGGTGGTCCGTTTCTGCGAAGGACGCGCGATGAATTGCAAAATGTAACACCGGAACAGGCTATAAAGCATCCCACTTGGTCAATGGGATCAAAGATTTCCGTTGATTGCGCAACGATGATGAACAAATCTTTGGAGATTATGGAAGCAAGTTATCTTTTTCAGCTTGAATCAGAAAAAATTGACGTATTAATTCATCCACAGTCTATCGTTCATTCTATGGTTGAATATATTGACGGGTCTGTATTATCTCAAATGGGAGCACCAGATATGCGAACTCCTTTAGCGCATACTATGGCATGGCCGGAGCGCATAAAGACGACGGGGGATACTCTTAACTTATCAAAAGGTTTCGGCCTGTCATTTGAGCCTGTTGATATGGAAAGATTTCCGGCATTGAAAATGGCACAACAAGCATTACAGGCAGGTTCTGGTGCTCCAGTTGTGTTTAATGCTGCCAATGAGGTAGCGGTGGAGGCCTTTTTGTCCCATAGATTGAATTTTTCTGAAATAGAACGCGTTGTCGAGGAAACCTTGCAAATTGCGCCTATTCAGTCCATATCAAGTCTTCAAGATGTTTTTCAGCTTGATCTTGATGCACGATGTATTGCGGAGAAGGTTGTTGCGGTAGTAGACTAATGGTTGTTGAAAATTTTAGATTGTTATTCTGAGGAAACGTAGAGACCAAAGAATCTACTTTGTTTTAAATATCAATGAAATTCTTTACGCTGTCTGCATCAACGAAGGTGTGGACTCAAAATAACAAGAAAATGCGAGAAAGGCTATTTTAGATGGAAATGTTTCAAAAATTCCTAACCACACCGATGGATTTTCTAACAACTTATATTTTTCCTTTTGTGTTGGTTTTGAGCATTCTGGTATTTGTCCATGAATGGGGACATTACATCATTGCGCGGTTATGCGGAGTGAAAGTTGACAAGTTCTCCATTGGTTTTGGTAAAGAGATTTTCGGATGGACAGACAAGGCAGGTACTCGCTGGAAATTTAGCTGGATACCCCTAGGTGGGTATGTCCAGATGTTCGGGGACACTGATCCAGCAAGTGCTAATCATAGCGATGAAGTTGTGGAAGGCGATCGTAAACGTTCGTTTACGGAAGAAGAAAGGAAAGTAGCTTTTTTCACACAATCGGTTGCAAAACGTTCTGCTATAATCGTTGCTGGGCCGGCTATCAATTTCATTTTTGCCATTATCATACTAACTATCCTGTATTCAATACACGGGCAGCCATTTACGCCGCCAATCGTAGCAAAGCTGGTTGTCGATTCTCCCGCAGAAAAAGCTGGGATTTTGCCGGATGATAAAATTCTCTCGATGAATGGTCGTCTGATTGAACGTTTTCAAGATATGGCGCAATACACAACCGTAAGCCTGAACAAAGCAATCGACATCGAACTGGTGCATTCGATAGGTGATAATCAATGGAGCGACAACTCCGTAATAGTGCGCGTCATTCCAGCGATAGTGGAAAATACGGATCGTTTCGGCTTTAAGAGTCAACGTGGCAGGATAGGAGTTATTAGTCCGTCCAAACCTTTCGCAATGAAACAGCATACACCTATATCCGCTTTTTCGGAATCGATCATAACGGTGTGGGAGATTTCTACCGATACGTTAAAAGCCATCGGGCAGATTATTATGGGCACTCGTGATGCTAGCGAATTGGGAGGCATCCTACGAATTGGTGCTTATGCGGGGGATTTCGCTCAACAGGGGTTTATTTCTCTGGTTACTTTTACGGCACTTCTTTCGGTTAATTTGGGGCTTATCAATATTTTGCCTATTCCTCTGCTGGATGGAGGGCATCTGGCATTTTATGCTATGGAAACGATAAAGGGAAAGCCGGTAAGCGACCGTTTTCAGGAATATTCTTTAAGGGTTGGCTTGATGGCTTTACTTGGTATTATGCTGTTTGCGACGTGGAATGATCTCGTTCAACTTCAAGTGTTTAGTTATCTCAAAAGCTTGATCTCATGAATTATAATTGGCAAAAAAAATATGAAAAAATCTCGGATATTTCAAAACCTTACGATTGCTCTTCTGCTAGGGACTTTGTTGTATTTCGCTCCTTCAGTTCTTGCCGCTGAGATTATTCGTGAGATACGGGTGGAAGGCAACCGGCGAATTGAAGTAGCGACGGTTATATCTTACATCGATCTTCAAAAGGGGGATCCATTCGATCAAGCATTGCTGGATCGCGCCTTAAAAAATCTTTACGCGACGAGGCTTTTTGCGGATGTATCTATTCGTCAGCATGGCTCGTCTCTTGTGGTGACGGTAATGGAAAATCCGATCATCAACGAAATCCGCTTCGAAGGAAATAAGAAAATAAAGTCTGAGAATCTTCATGGGGAGCTTCAGTTGAAACCGCGACATGTTCTGACGCGCACTAAAGTTCTGGCGGATGCGGAAAGGGTACAGGAAATATACCGACTAAGCGGGCGTTTTTCAGCTGTTGTTGATCCCAAAATCATCAAGATGGATCAAAACCGCATAAATCTAATTTTTGAAATCAGCGAAGGCCCGGAAACGCTAATTTCCCGCATCAGTTTTATCGGAAATAAGCGTTACAGCGATGGGCGGTTGAAAAAGGTTATTCGCAGCCGGGAGGATCGCTGGTACAGATTTTGGACATCAGACGACAAATACGATCCTGATCGTCTCGCCTATGATCAAGAATTACTGCGGAAATTTTATCTGGAGAACGGGTATGCCGATTTCCGTGTAGACACAGCGATAGCGGAACTATCGCCTGATCGCAAAGACTTTCTGGTGACTTTTTCTGTCGAGGAAGGAAACAGATACAAAATCGGTAAAGTCAATGTAATTAGCAAAATTCCAGATCTAAAAGCATCGCTTGTGAAAGACACGATAGCCTTCAAATCCGGCGACTGGTACAAGGTGGGAAAAATAGAAGACACGATCACCAAGATGACGAATAGGTTGGGCAACTTCCAGTTTGCTTTCGTGGATGTTCGGCCATCAATTACTCGCAATCGCTCTGCACGAACAATTGACATCATTTTCACCATTAATGACGGACAGAAAACTTTTATCGAAAACATTAATATCAGTGGAAATACACGCACGCTAGATGAAGTAATCCGCCGGGAGATGAAATTGATAGAGGGTGATCCCTTCAATGCTGCCAAAATTAGAAAATCCGAACAGCAAATCAGAAATCTTGGTTTTTTCGACAGAGTAGAAGTCAGGCCACGTTCTGGCAGTTCTCCAAACAAAACGAATATCAACGTGAAAGTTGAGGAAAGATCGACAGGAGAGCTTTCGGTTGGGGCAGGATATTCAACAACAGATGGCCCTTTGGCGGACTTTAAGATCAAAGAGAGAAACTTTCTCGGAAAAGGTCAGGAGTTACAGTTGTCATCAATGATTGCTTCGAAAAAAACTGAATTTAATTTTAGCTTCACCGAACCTTATTTCCTGAAACGGGATCTAAGTGCAGGGATTGATCTATTCCATGTAATGCGAGATCTTCAAGATCAAAGCTCATATAACAGCCGCCGGTCAGGTGGTGGATTACGCCTTGGATATCCTATGTCGGAAAGATGGCGGCAGAATCTGAATTACAGATATGAGAGGAACAAGATCACCGACGTTTTAGCAACGGCTTCTCTCTACATTCAGCAACAGGAAGGGGAACGTGACACCTCCGCCATTGCGCAAACACTAACTTATGATACGAGGGACAGCAAGCTCAGTCCAACTGAAGGATTTGTTGGTCGCATCAATACAGAGGTTGCTGGTCTTGGTGGTGAGGCACGTTATTACAAGGCACGAGTTAAAGGGACGTACTATTATCCCGTTGCGGATAAATGGACTCTCAGCATATTAGGCGAAATTGGATATATTCACGGCTGGGGTGATGAAACGGTACGGATCAACGAGCGATTTTATATTGGCGGGGATAATCTGCGCGGCTTTGCAGATTCTGGCATCGGACCTCGCGATTCCGTCAGCGATGACTCCCTTGGCGGCAATCGCTTCTGGCGCGGATCAGTTGAACTTGCCTTTCCTACAGGACTTCCAGAGGATTTGGGAATTCGGGCGCATGTTTTCTCTGATTTAGGCGATCTCTGGACGTTAGATGATTCCGGTGCCACGATTCAGGATGTGAGCAGCGTGCGTATGTCTGCCGGTTTTGGGATTTCATGGAGGTCGCCTCTTGGCCCCGTACGGGTTGATCTGGCAAAGCCTATTATGAGAGAAAGCTTCGACAAAGTTCAGCAATTCAGGCTTAGTTTCGGAACGCGATTCTAAAATAATTAAAAACAACAAACAAACGAGGGAAAAAATGAAAACGATGAAAAAAATTCTTCTTCTTGCTGGTATTGTAACTATGACAGTGATTGCTATGCCGGCTATAGCTGCAAATAAAACTATTCCCGTACCATCTGTGCAGAGTTTCGGGGTGGTTGATATGAGCAAGGTTATGCAGACAACATCTGCCGCAAAAGATATTTTCAGTCAGCTTGATAGTAAGCGTGAGGAATATCAGATTCGGATTTCCAAAGAAGAGGAAATTTTGCGTGCAGCTGGACAAAAGATCGAGAAGCAGAAAAACTCTCTTTCCAAGAATGACTTTGACAAAAAGCGCAAGGAATTTGAGAAACAAGTCGCCAGCGGACAAAAACTCGTCAACGACCGCAAACAGATATTGGATCAAGCGTTTAACAGTTCCATGAAAAATCTGCGTGATAAGGCGGCTAAAATCGTCGCCGATGTTGCCAAGGAAAAGGGCTACTCGCTCGTATTTACACAGGATGCAGTTATGCTTTCTGCATCCGGTTTTGATATTACGGATGTTGTTGTCGAGAGACTGAACAAAAGCGCGGCAAAATTCCCAGTCGAGTGGCCTGCTGCTGTGACAGAAAAGGCTCCAGTCGTTAAAAGTGACAAGAAGAAATAAGTTGTAAGTATGGCAGATCAGCGTTTTTTCACTATTGCGAAACCTTTTAATCTAAGGCAACTCGCAGAAATAACTGAATCAGAGTTATCCAATCCTTCACTGGCGGATATGGTTATAACTGATGTCGCTCCTTTGGAAACGGCTAAAAAAACGCATCTAAGCTTTTTTGACAATAAAAAGTATCTGGAAGCTTTCAAAGCAACACAAGCAGGGGCATGTTTCGTACATTCGAAACTGGCGGAGTTCTCTCCTGCGGAAACGGTATGTCTAATAAATAAAAATCCGTATAAGGCTTATGCGGTTGCTGCACTTGCATTCTATCCGTCAAAGTCTCCCGTTGCTTTCCGTGCGTCTACAGCTCTGATTGATGCTTCCGCTGTGATTGGCGTGGATTGCATGATCGAGGACGGCGTTATTATAGGCAAGGATGTCAGGATCGGCGACCGTTGCCGGATACAGGCTCAGACGGTGATTAGGAAAGGTGTTGAGATCGGGAACGATTGCGACATCGGTTCGAATGTCTATGTCACTCACGCACTGATTGGTTCAAGTGTGCGGATTTATCCGGGAGCTTGCATCGGCAGGCCGGGCTTTGGCTTTGCAATTGATTCTGCGGGATTCACCAGCGTTCCACAATTGGGGCGTGTCATTATCGAATCCAATGTTGAGATTGGTGCTAACACAACGATTGATAGAGGTGCAGGGCCAGATACAGTTATTGGGCAAGGAACACGCATCGACAATCTCGTCCAGATCGGCCATAATGTAAAAATTGGAAAATATTGTGTGGTCGTAGCGCAAGTTGGCATCTCTGGCAGCACGCAGGTTGGTGACCATGTTATGATTGGTGGTCAAGCTGGTATGGCGGGGCATATCAGAATTGGTTCAGGTGCCAAAATTGCCGCACAGTCAGGTGTCATGCGTAATGTTCCAGACGGAATGGAATGTATGGGATCTCCTGCTGTTCCTATAAAACAGGGAATGCGGCAGGTGGCTATGATTGCAAAACTTGTATCAAAAAAAGGAGGCGATAAGACATGACAGGAAGTGTGACCGACATTAATCGTATCATGGAGATGATTCCGCATCGCTATCCGTTTCTTATGATTGACAAGCTGCTGGAGATTGTGCCGAACGAGAGTGCCGTAGGTCTCAAAAACGTAACAATCAATGAAAATTTCTTTCAAGGACATTTTCCCAAGTTTCCAGTAATGCCGGGTGCTCTTATTATCGAGTCCATGGCTCAAACGTCGGCAGCTCTTGTCGTAGAAACTGTAGGGAAGGAGCTGGAAGGAAAGCTGGTTTATTTTATGGCGATTGATGCCGCCAAGTTCAGAAAACCAGTGACACCGGGGGACACGCTGCATATTTATGTCAAAAAAGAGCAAAACCGCCGCAATGTCTGGAAGTTTCGGTGCGAGGCAAAGGTTAATGAAGTTATTTGTGCGGAAGCACATATCACCGCGATGATTATGGATGGTTCGAAATGACAGCGCAAGTTCATACAACAGCCATCGTTGAAAAGGGCGCTGAGCTTGGTGTTAACGTTAGCATAGGGCCTTACTGTGTAATAGGCGCGGAGGTCAAGCTCGGAGATGAAGTTGAGCTTAAGTCTCATGTAGTAGTTGATGGGCGCACTTCCATCGGTGAAGGAACGGTGGTGTTTCCTTTCGCATCGCTTGGACATGCTCCGCAAGATTTAAAATATAAAGGAGAGAAGTCGGAACTGTTGATCGGTAAAAACAACAAAATTCGCGAGCATGTCACCATGAATCCCGGCACCGAAGGTGGCAATATGAACACAATCGTTGGAGATGGTTCTTTGTTTATGATGGCTTCTCATGTTGCTCATGACTGTATCGTCGGTAACAGCGTAGTCATGGCTAATAACGCAACACTGGCAGGTCATGTGGAAGTTGGAGATTTTGCAATCATCGGCGGGTTGGCGGCAGTGCATCAATTCGTTCGCATCGGTCCTTACGCTATGATCGGCGGAATGTCTGGCGTAGAATACGATGTTATTCCTTTCGGCCTTGTCAAAGGAGAGCGAGCGCATCTGGCAGGGCTAAATTACATCGGTCTGGAACGACGCGGGTTCACAAAAGAGCAAGTGCATACGCTTATGAAGGCATTCAAATTTCTGTTCAATGAGAAAGGAACTCTGGCAGAGCGCACGGAGAAAATAGCCGACGATTACAAAAACGAGCAGGTCGTTATGCGCATAATTGATTTCATTCGGGCGAAAGAGGGTAGATCTCTCCTCCAGCCCAAAACTTCCAGCGGATAAAGCCATGTCGCGTCTCGGGATCATTGCGGGAGGCGGCGAATTGCCCCGAAAACTTATTGAAGCATGTCAGCGCGATGACAAATCTTTTTTTGTGCTGGCAATACGAGGTCAGGCGAATAAAAAAAACCTAAAAAACGTTCCTCACAGTTGGTGCAGAATTGGTGCCATCGGTGAAGCTATAAACATTTTTAAGTCGGAAAACGTTGATACGCTTGTTATGGCCGGTTCCGTGAAGCGTCCCGGATTGCCGGAAATGAAACCGGACTGGCGCACTATACAAGTTTTTGCGCGTCTGGGAATGGCTGCGTTCGGGGATGATTCCCTTCTGCGTGCTGTCGTTGCAGAATTAGAAAAAGAGGGTTTCAGATTAGTTGGAGCGCATGAAATTGAGCCACGACTTATTACGCCCGAAGGCATCCTAACCAAAAAAGCACCCTCTCCCGAAAATAAAACCGATATTGAATACGGCATTAAAGTCGTAAAGGCTTTAGGGCGACTGGATGTAGGACAAGCGGCTGTTGTTCAACAAGGAATCGTGCTAGGCGTAGAAGCTGCGGAGGGTACGGATGCCCTGCTTGAAAGATGCGTTGGATTGCGCCGCAAGGGACGCGGAGGAGTTCTGGTCAAGACCTGCAAGCCACAGCAGGACACGCGAATTGATTTACCTACAATTGGCTTACGTACAATCCGTTATGCTTGGGAAGCTGGACTGGAGGGGATCGCGGTGGAAGCTGGTGCTTCCTTACTATTAGACCGCGATGAAGCGATTTCCGCCGCCAACAAACTTGGCTTTTTTATAGAAGGATTTAAAGCTCCATGAACCGTCCACTCCGCATATTTTTAATCGCCGGAGAAGCGTCAGGAGATTTTCTCGGAGCCGGTCTGATGCGTTCTCTAAAGGAAGAGCATCCAGATACGGAGTTTTTCGGTGTCGGCGGAAATCTTATGACGGAGGCAGGTCTAACGAGTTCTTTTCCTATGAAAGAAATTTCTATCATGGGCATCGCTGAAGTGTTGCCGAAATTGATTCATATTCTTGCACGTATTCGGCAGATGTCCAGCGAGATATTAAAGACAAAACCGGATGTTGTCGTCACAATCGATTCCCCGGATTTTTGCTTTCGGGTTGTCAAAAAAGTTAAATCAAAGACGAAATCCATTCCATGTGTTCATTACGTAGCACCTAGTGTCTGGGCGTGGCGTCCAAGGCGTGCTAAAAAAGTATCGCAGTTTCTGGATCATATTCTGACGCTGCTTCCATTCGAGCCTCCCTATTTCGAGAAGCATGGGCTGGAATCCACTTTCGTAGGGCATCCTGTAGTGGAGCGTTTGTCGCGGCGTGGGAACGGCGAAATTTTCCTCCAAAAACATGGCATCAGGGGAACACAACCGATTCTATGTCTGCTGCCCGGAAGCCGCATGAGTGAGATTTCGCGACTGCTCAAAAAGTTCTGTGAAACAGCGACCATCGTGCTGCAGCGCAGACCTGATACTGTTATCGTTGTTCCTAC
>JAGLRU010000151.1 GCA_023136145.1 Alphaproteobacteria bacterium | reverse complement strand
TTTTGACCATCTTGCAACAGACCCACTATGTGTTTAGTAGCGTGGTCTTATGGAGTATACTATAAAGAACTTCAGGAGGCAGACTTATGGTCAGTATACACCATGCTAACGCCAAGACAACGGCACGAGTCAGGAAAGAAATACAAGACTCTGACGAGACAATCGCTCAGTTGAGCGAAAGATTGTCACTTAATCACAAAACTGTTTTGTATTGGAAGCATGCAGGTCGTGTTACGGACAAAAAAAGCGAGCCAAGGAATCCGCGCTCAATGGTATTAACTCCCTGTCCGAATTTCTGGGAGCACCTCTATGTTACAGGTTTAATTCTACTTGCCTGTCATCCTGATGTTTTTATTTGTTAGATAATTGCGCAAATACAGGTGTAGACGACGAAGCTTGTTTCGTTTTCTTTCTGTCGATAAGGTTTGCAAAACCGCCTTTGATGTCGCGCAGGATTTGCCGTCCGCCGCCGGGGGTAATTTTGCATTCTACATTCACAAAAATACCAGCAAAAATTGCGAAAGCTATCGCCGGAAACCAATTGCCATTGATGATTCCAACAGTAGTAGTAATATTTTTGGCAAAAGCTGATATGATTTTTGGATGCCCCGCATATTCCGGTTTATTTTGTATAGCATTTTTTAAAGATATTGTGGTTGCCAAAGTAAGGATCGGAATGGACAAAACTGCCCATCCACCTGCCAGCAACCCTGAAAGACAGGCGGCACCATTGATATAAATATCGCCTCTTTTGAAAATCAGAGACAATGTCCTTTTGAGTTGGATTTGCTCCTGTTTTTCTTTGTTTTCACAGGATGGCGATGCCGTTTTTTCCTTGTCGCGGTTAGCTTTCTCGATGCTTTGTGCGATCCTTATATCACCGACAGACCATAGAAAGCTGGAGGCAGCAGGTAACCATGCTTCGTTTATAAGAGCAACGGCACTGATTGTTGCCAATGCTGCGGCATTTGTCAGCAGAGGCGTTTTCGGATCAAGAAGAATTTTGCAAAATCTGGGATATTTTTTAGCAAAACCTGTATCGCTAAGAGCAAGCACTTTAGACACAATAGAAATGCCTAATGCTATCGAGCAGGCAATGAATCCGATGACATTTGTATATGCGGCGAATAAAATCATGGCACCGACGTTATAATCAACACCGGGGTCAGTGAGTACTTCTTTTAATATAGTGCCTTTGGAGTTTTTCGTTTTAATCTTCTCTTTTGATAACATCTGCTAATCCCTGGAAGCTTACGATTCTACATTTACTATGTTAAGGTAAAATCATTAATTTTTTCATATAAGCCATCACAAAAACTAATGAACTGCTGCCATGTTTTCTGAAGCAGATATTTTGTTGAAATTTAAGAAAAACCTGTCTGCTCTAGTCTGCCGATAGGTCTATTTTGAAAAACCTAAGCAGTGCCGCCGTTTCTTTTTCTTCCTTGAGGCAGGATAGAAGGCCTCTGCGGTAATCCGGGTAAAGCAGATTAATATCAAACTCGTCCTTAATCTTGTCATTACAGACGCGCTTGTTGTCACGGTAGAAGCCCCGAACAACTGGAGCCAGTTCTGCTTGGTCGAAAGGAAGCAGAGGTGGAGAATTAATGCCGATCAGGTTGCAAGCGAATTGGATCATCTCATGGCAGGTCGAGGGCATATCGTCAGTCAGATTGTAAATACTGCCCGGATTTGGAGCGTTAATAGAGGCTATCAGCACCTGCACGATGTCCTCGACATAAATACGGTTAAAGAAGTGTCCCGGTTTTTCTATGCAGCGTGCGGTTCCGGATCGCAAGGCATCGATGACGTTGCGTCCGGGGCCATAAATGCCGGAAATGCGGAAAATATGCAGTGGCAAACCTTCGTTGATGCACAGCGACTGCCATTGTTGTTCGGCTTTTAGGCGCATAAGTCCGTGTGGAGTAGTCGGCATCGGCGGCGTTGTTTCGTCCACCCAGTTACCATCATGATTTCCATAGATTGCTGTGGTCGAAAGATATCCCACCCATTCCAGATTTTTTAAAGATGCCAGATCAATGCCATGTGCGTCAAATACGGGGTCTCCTTCGGTATCGGTCGGTACAGAGAGCAAGACATGCGTGACATCGTTGAGGGTATTAAAGGGGTCGATGATGTTGTGTCTGCGGTCGAAAAGCCAAGTATTGATGTCATTGTCTTTGAGAATGGGCTTTTTGTCTGGGTCTGTCGTCGTGCCGGAAACATTCCAGTCGCAGGCAAACAGCTTCGGCGCGAGAAAATTCGCGATATAGCCGAATCCAAAACAGAACATCTTTTTACCATTAAGGATGGGCGTGATGAGATGATGTGAAGATTCCATTTCCCGTTTTCCTGTTAGAAATCGAGGTTTTGGTAATGACTGGGCGGAGAGAAACCAGGGATCATATCTTCCAGCAAAGGCTTGAAGCTTGGACGCGACTTGATACGCGCATACCAGTCCTTAGCGGCTTTGTGCTCATCCCATGGTACGTCACCAATATAGTCTATGGCTGAAAGATTCGCTGCGGCGGATATGTCAGCCAGTGAAATATCATCCCCTGCAAGCCAACGACGACGTTCAGTCAAGAATCCGATATAGTCGAGGTGGTAATGAATGTTGGCATGTCCAGCACGGATGGATGAGCCATTAGGTTCCCCAAGTTTCAGAAATCGTTTCATCATTTTTTCACCGACAAGATTTTCCGTCACCTCGGTGTTGAATTTGTGATCGAACCATGACACTAAACGGCGGGTCTCGGCACGTTGTATCGGGTTCCTCCCCATCAGGTCGATAGAGTTATAAACTTCATTCAGGTATTCCGAGATTACTTGGGAGTCGGTCAATACCGTTCCGTCCGATTCGAGCAGCACAGGAACATCACCAGCAGGGTTGACAGCCAGAAAATCCGTGCGACGTTCCCAGATTTTTTCTATCTTCAAGTCGAAATCAAGCTTCTTTTCGGCAAGAACAATGCGCACTTTCCGTGAAAAAGGGTGTAACCAAAGATGATACAGCGTTCTCATTGCACATGATTCTATCTCAGCTTTTCTAAAAATTACACAGCTAATAAAAAAACTATTTATTTAGAAAGGATCGGTACTAATTTATCACTGCTTTTGTGAACAACTACTCGTAAGTTTTGTCACCTGTTTTTCAGAATTCTGTTATTTCGAATCGGACGGAGCGAAACTGGCACACTCCTTGCGAGGTATTTCTTACAAGAAGCCAAAAGGCTCGACTAAAGAACTTGGGTAATATGTGGGAGTTGTGGTTATGAGTGCGCTATTATCTCAGATAATTGATAAATATCAATCGGTTGCACCGCAGCGCGTAATTCAAGCCATTGAAAAGGCTTCTGCACGCACTGGGGCAAATTTTTCCTTTATGATGGATAAAGCTTCCGCCGAGAGCAGTTTTAACCCTTCCGCCACGTCAAAATCATCAACCGCCACCGGCCTTTTCCAGTTTATCGAAAGCACATGGCTGAATATGGTGAAGCAACATGGCGCGAAACACGGTATGGGTAAATTCGCCAATCAAATCCAAATCCGCAACGGCAGACCATGCGTAGATAACTGCAATGTGAAGGACACCATCCTGAACCTGCGTAAAAATCCAGAAATCGCCGCGCTAATGGCAGGCGAATTCTCCGCACAGAATAAACAATATCTCGAAAAGCACACGAACGAAAACGTAGGCGCAACGGAATTATACCTCGCACACTTTATGGGAGCCTCTGGCGCAACACGTTTTCTCAATGCCCGCAATTCCGGCGGAGAGACCATCGCCGCCAACCTTTTCCCCAAGGAAGCACTTACCAACAAAAACGTGTTCTTCAATCCCGCCACTGGCCATGCCCGCACACTCAACGGCATCTATGATTTCTTCGCGCAAAAGTTCGGGAGCGAAAATGTGGCAACGGACAGTCTGCTGAAAAAAAAACCGATACTCCCCTCACCTACTTACTTTGATCGCAAAAATCCTCCTGTTTCAGAATCCCGCGACAATATCCAACAGCATGACATGTATCTGCACCATGCAGTCAACTTGATGACGCAAAAGTCGCCAAGTTCATATCCACCCATGCACAGTCTGCCGATGTCAAAATTATCTGCGGAAAGCATCCTTCTGATGGCACAAATGCAAATGCTCCTGCTGCCTCCAATTATGGGAAAACATCGAGATAATGCCAACCTGTATTGACCATGACCTTATGCCCTGTGACCTGCCCCTCATGGGAGAATCAAAGTGCGGGATTCTCGTAAGTTTTCAAAAGTCGGAATTTTTCCGTACCGGGAATCTGTTCCGAAGTCAGAAGCCCAAAGGGGCAAACATCCGAATATGCGGCAAAACCACCTCCAATCGGAACCGATTCTGGTTTGTATAACGGCACATGACGGAGGACACTAGGAACTCCAGTTTTGGGATCACGCTTCAGGTGTCCTTTTTTGAAATCATCAAAGCTGAAGATAAACGTACCTTTACCATGCTGCTGCGCATCCCCAAGAACAGCGGCAAGATAAACAACACCATCCTGCTCAATCAGAGAGGCTCCAGATAATCTAGTATATGGTTCAATGCCCTCCAAATCCGATACACGCAGTGGCGTCCCTATATACTTCCAGCTTTTACCGTGATCCCCGGAAACAATCATGATGATACGATCTGGAGATGTACCTTTCGTAAAGGCCGAAAGCGTCATCACCAGCATACCATCTCTAATGATCACGCTGGGACGGGAATAAACTTCCACATTTTTCAGACTCTCATTAAGATCGTTAAGATGTATCATAGCCATCTGCCCATAGGGAGGTGGCAACTGACCATAGGCAGGCGAAAATAACCATTGTTCCGTTGACCAACTCTCTGCGGGATCTGTCGCATACTTGTATACGATCATTCCGTAGCGTCGTGCGAGTTGCAACGCGTGCGTAGGATCGTTGTCCCAGAAATACTTATATGCGTATAATTTCCATTCACGGCCTTTGTCTTCAGGATCATGAACTAACGTTGGCGTTTCCACACGCCATGTTCCCGATCTAAAGACTGTTTGCCCATTTGCCCCCAAAATATCATCGCTCTTGCCCTCAAAACCACCATTGACCTGCACCCAGCTTTTGCAGTTTTTTTCTATCAATGAGGATGCTAGACGCACATGCACCAACATTCCTCCGCTCTGACTCCTCAATTTATCCTTCACAGTATATGCCATCCAGACTTTCCTGCTTTTCCGATCATAGGAAATAGAAGGATCAAAAATACCCTCCACCTTTTTACTCGCTCCCGAAATACTCAAGTTCTTAACGATATCCTTCTTGGCTTTTTTGATAGGACTCAAAAGCACAGACGGGGCATAAATCATTACAAAAAGAATAAAGAAACAACTCACCGTCACGACAATTTTATATGTCCATGGCAGCTTGTCAAAAATCTCGCGTAAGCTTTGTCCGTATATTTTCACAAAGGGAATTTTCTATGTAATAGCAGGTAAATCCATTTCAAGAATCGCCATGTTGAAATCGTAAGACACATCGCCATCTTCTTCATCCTTATAGATGGTGCCGATAAATTCTCCTGCAAGAATTACTTCGACAGAATCCCTGATCTCCTTTCTTTCTTTCAGAACCAGTTCCGAATTAGAGAATTTTTCCTGTAAATATCTCTGCAATCGGCTAGTTTCTGTTCTGTTGAAAGTACTACTCATGTTGATATCTCCTTCTAAGTTCATTTAACCATATTGGCAACAAACGCGAAACGATGAAATATAGTCATATTTCCATAAACTGAAAATTTTTCCTAAAGATAAAGACCCCCTGAACTAAACCCAGTTCATGAAATAAACAAGCTCCGTGACTTTTAACGACTTTTAGACTACTGTGCGGCATCAGTAACTGCCTCGCCAGCAGATTTCATATCGCGGCCAATACCCTCGAAGGTATTGCAAGCCGACAAACCCCCTGTCAAAAACACCAGAACAATCATACAAAACAGAACATGAATACTTTTTTTCGCCATGACGAACACTCCTTTAAAAAACGATGCC
>JAGLRU010000150.1 GCA_023136145.1 Alphaproteobacteria bacterium | reverse complement strand
TTGGCGACTTGGATCGATCAATTCGATACATCGGGTTGTGTTGGTTGTGGGCGTTGTATTACATGGTGTCCCGTGGGAATTGATATTACTGAAGAAGCAAAAGCTATTCGTGATAGCGAGGAGAAGTAGGATGCCTGAACAACAGCTTTCAGCCGCAGACCTGATGATGCCTATACCATTTCGCGTTGAGGAAAATCGCATTGAAAGTTCCGGTTGTGCGATACTGACGATAAAACCTGTCGCAGGGGAAGGGCTGGAAGATTTCAAGCCCGGGCAGTTTTATATGCTTTATGTTTTTGGTCACGGTGAAGTGCCTATTTCGATAAACGGCAATCCTGCACATCAAGACAGTCTTGTTTTTACGATTAAGAATGTCGGCAGTGTTACCTCTGCTCTTTGTGCGATGGAAAAAGGCGATGTGCTGGGTGTACGTGGGCCTTTCGGCACCGCATGGCCACTAGAGAAATTAGAGGGCGATAATATCATTATCATGGCGGGCGGTCTTGGCTGCGTGCCGTTGCGTCCGGTTCTCCATTATTTGATGGATCGTAAAGAGAAATATGGGGAAGTCTTTTTGCTTTACGGTATGCGGACGCCGGAGGAACTTCTTTTTGCTGACGAGATGTGCATATGGAATGAACATATTCAGGTCAAGTTAACGGCGGACAGTGCCGGGTCGGACTGGCAGGAGTCTGTTGGTCTGGTGACAGAGCTTGTAAAACCTCTTGACGTGCATCCCGAAAAAACATCTGCATTAGTTTGCGGACCGGAAAATATGATGCGATTTTCGGCGGAAGCTTTGGTAGAAAAGGGATTAAAGTCTTCGCAGATATATGTTTCCATGGAACGTAATATGAAGTGTGGTATTGGACGCTGCGGACGCTGTCAGTATGGACCACATTTTGTATGTAAGGATGGGCCGGTTTTTTCCTTTGACCAAATTCAACATCTTCTAAAAATCAAGGAGGTTTGATTGACATCGAAACCAAAACTTGCGGTCTGGAAATTCGCTTCTTGTAGCGGTTGCCAGCTAAGTCTGCTTGATTGCGAGGATGAACTGCTGGCAATAGTTGGGGCAGTGGATATTGCTAACTTCCCTGAAGCTTCCCGCGAAATTGTTGATGGGCCTTACGACGTTTCTCTTGTTGAGGGGTCTGTCACCACTCAACATGAAATTGATCGTCTAAAGGATGTACGTGAGCAATCAAAATATATCATTACCATTGGTGCTTGTGCCACCGCAGGCGGGATTCAGGCTCTACGCAATTTCAAGGATATGAAAGACTTCGTTGCTACAGTTTATGCCCATCCTGAATATATCAGTACTTTAGCTAATTCAACGCCGATCAGCGATCATATTAAGGTTGATTATGAGTTGCAGGGATGTCCCATTAATAAAAACCAACTGCTGGAGGTTCTTGGTGCCCTCCTTCATGGACGCAGGGCAAATATTCCAAATTATAGCGTTTGTGTTGAATGCAAGCAGCGTGGCACATCTTGTGTCGCCGTTTCTAAAGGCATCGCCTGTCTGGGCCCTGTTACGAAAGCTGGTTGTGGCGCGATCTGTCCGACTTATAACCGTGGTTGTTATGGCTGCTTTGGTCCTATGGAGACACCAAATCCAGAAGGGCTTTCGAATTGGTTGCTTGATCAGAAATTGATTGAGAAGGAGGACATGATGCGTATGTTCCGAACATTCACTGCTGGTGCTCCTGCCTTTAAAAAGGAGAGTGAACGCAATGAATGATAAAACCAGAACAATCAAAGTAGATTATCTCGCCCGCGTCGAGGGCGAAGGTGCGATGTATCTCAAAATAGAAGGCAACACGTTGAAAGATGTGCAGCTTAAAATCTTTGAGCCGCCGCGTTTTTTCGAGGGTTTTTTGCAGGGTAGAGATCATACGGAAGTTCCCGACATTACGGCACGTATTTGTGGCATTTGCCCTGTCGCTCATCAGCTAAGTTCTGTTTATGCAGTTGAAAACGCCTTAGGCATCAAGTTGGAAGGCCCATTGCACGATCTGCGTCGACTCATATACTGCGGCGAGTGGATAACAAGCCATGCACTTCATATATATATGCTTCATGCACCGGATTTTCTCGGCTATGAAAGTGCCCTCCATATGGCTGCGGATTATCCCAATGAGGTGCAGCGTGGCTTGCAGCTTAAGAAAGTTGGTGGACAGCTTCAAACTTTCTTAGGTGGGCGCAATATCCATCCGGTTAGTGTGCGTGTTGGCGGATTCCACAAGATTCCTTCCAAAGAAGAACTGCTGACTCTTAAGGAACCTCTTGAAAGAGCACGTGAAGCCTCACTGAAAACGGTGCGTTGGGTATCGACTTTTGATTTCCCTGATTTCGAGCAGGATTATACTTTTGTCGCCGTCCACCATCCAGATGAATATGCTATAAATGAAGGTGATATCGCTTCAAGCGACGGTACGGATATTGAGGCAGAGAAGTTCGAACAATATATTGAAGAGCATCAAGCCAAACATACTAATGCTATACAATGTGTTATCAGAGCAACTCAAAAACCTTATCAGGTTGGCCCGTTAGCACGTTACTCGCTGAACTTTGACAAGCTGCCTCCTCATATACAAGCGCTCGCCAAAGAGGTGGGACTTGGAGAGACATGCTCTAATCCTTTCAAAAGCATTATTGTGCGCAGTATCGAGACTTTGTATGCCTGCGAAGAAGCACTCCGCATCATCGACAACTATGTGAAGCCTGAAAAGCCTTTTGTGAAATACGAGTTAAAGGCTGCAACAGGATGTGCTGTGTCAGAGGCGCCTCGTGGATTACTTTTTCACCGGTATACAATGAATGAAAAAGGTGACATCGAGAAAGCCAATATCATTCCTCCGACTGCTCAGAATCAGAAGATGATCGAGGATGATTTGTGGAAGTTTGTGCAAAAATATCTGGATTTGCCGGATGAAAAATTGCAATGGCAAGCTGAACACGCGATTCGTAACTATGATCCATGTATCTCGTGTTCTGTACATTTCTTGAAATTAACGGTGGACAGAATTTGAATGCGGAAGATTCTCTCATTATAGGCATTGGGAATCGACATCGCGGTGATGACGCTGTGGGATGTATTCTCGCGGAAAGATTAAAAACCCACTTTGAAACGCTGGAACATGACGGTGAGCCAGCTTCGCTGATGGAAGTATGGGATGATCGGGATTCTGTTGTTCTTATCGATGCCGTATCTTCTGGAGAAAAGCCGGGAACAATTTTTCATTTTGATCTACAAAAAAAGAAACTGCCTGAAATTTTCGGGCATTCTTCTACTCATTCTTTTGGCGTATCCGAAGCTGTTGAACTAGCGCGTGTTTTTGGGAAATTGCCAACGCGCGTTATTTTTTGGGGTGTCGAAGGAAAAAACTTTTCCATCGGTGATGATATATCAGAGGAAGTATCCGCCGTTCTGGAAGATATTCAAGGTCGTATTATTAAGGAGATGAAACATGCATGAATTTTCGTTGATGAAAGATTTGTTGGAGAAGATAGAGAAAATAGCCAGTGATTCCGGCAGTAATAAGGTTGTCTCCGTAAAGGTGAAACTAGGTGCTATGTCCGACATCACGCCGGAACATTTTAGCGAGCATTTTGATGAAGCAGTTCTCGGCACTGTTGCTGAAGGCGCACGTCTTGATGTTGAGCAAATGACAGATGTCAGCAGCCCAACAGCACAAGACATTCTATTAGACAGTGTCGAAGTCGCTGGATAGTTCTGTGGAAGGCAGAAGGTTTATTGTCCGGGGTGCTGTGCAGGGTGTTGGTTTCCGTCCTTTCATATATCGTTTGGCTCATGAGGAAAATCTTGCAGGCTGGGTTAAAAACACGCCGCAGGGCGTTGTTATTGAAGTAGAGGGTGATACCAATAATCTTTCGCTTTTCAGCGAACGTCTTAAACGCGAAAAACCACCTAATGCCGTAATTGATGACGTACAGGAAGCCACCATACCAATTGTCGGTAAAACAGAATTCAAGATCATCCATAGCTCTGAAAGCGAACCTGTAACCGCCTCTATTTTGCCGGATTTCGCAATATGCTCCGAATGCGAAGCGGAAATGAACGATCCTTCCAACCGCCGCTATCGTTATCCGTTTATCAACTGCACTCACTGCGGCCCCCGATATACAATCATACGCAAACTTCCTTATGACCGTCCTTATACGTCCATGGCGGGATTCAAAATGTGCGCTGTCTGCAAGGCCGAATACGATAATCCCCTTAACCGCCGATTTCATGCCCAGCCTATCGCTTGTCCGGATTGCGGGCCGCAGATTGAATTGAAAGATTCTCAAGGCAGTCTTCTGGCGGAAAGAGATGATGCTTTACAAAAAACCGCAGATGCCGTTCGTGTCGGAAAGATTGCCGCGATAAAAGGTCTTGGAGGTTTTCATTTAATTGTTGACGCTCGCAGTGACACGGCTGTTCGGCTTTTGCGTGATCGTAAACATCGCCGGACAAAACCTTTTGCGCTGATGTACCCTTCGCTTGAAGCATTGCGGATTGACTGTGTCGTATCTGATAAAGAGATGCGATTACTGCAATCTCCGGCTTCACCGATTGTGTTGTTGAAAAAGAAAGAATCCAGTCTTATTTCGAATCTCGTTGCTCCCGCTAATCCGTATATAGGTGCTATGCTACCGTATACACCTCTGCATGTGCTGTTGTTGCAAAATATGAAGTTTCCGGTTGTTGCCACTAGTGGCAATCGCTCCAACGAACCTATTTGCATTGATGAAAAAGATGCGCTAGAGCAGCTTTCAGATATTGCCGATGTTTTTCTTGTCCACAATCGCCCGATTGACCGCCGCGCTGATGATTCTATTGTGCGCATTATGGCAGGACGGGAAACAATCCTGCGCCGCGCACGAGGCTATGCTCCTCTGCCAATCACTATAAAAATCAAGGCGGAAAAGCCGTTGCTGGCGGCTGGTGGACATCTTAAAAACACCACTGCACTTGCTGTTAAAAACCGGTTAATATTAAGTCCTCATACTGGTGATCTTGATACCATTGAAGCTATTACCGCGCATACCGCAGCACTAGATCATTTGTGCAATATCTATAAGGTCAAGCCAGATACTATCGCCTGTGATGCCCATTCGAACTATGCTTCAACTCGTATGGCAAAAGAGCGTGGAGGCAGTGTTATCCCTGTGCAGCATCACTATGCCCATGCTCTGTCATGTATGGCAGACAACGATCTAGAGGGTGAATGTCTTGCCGTTGTATGGGATGGTACGGGCTACGGTGATGATGATACAATCTGGGGGGGAGAGTTCCTGAAGATTACAGATAATGGGTATCATCGTGCTTTTCATTTTCTTCCTTTTGCGCTGCCTGGTGGAGAGCAAGCTATTCGGGAACCACGCCGCTCTGCGCTTGGCGTTCTTTATGCCCTCGGCAAAACAGAGGATTGCAACTTGCCGTTTACTTCGGCGGAAAGAACTGTGCTCCTTCAGGCCATGCGTAAAAACCTAAATTGCCCCATAACATCAAGTGTTGGAAGGCTTTTCGATTCGGTTGCCGCTATGCTTGGTCTGTGCCCGACATCTTCCTTTGAAGGCGAAGCTGCTATGGCTCTTGAATTCGCCGCTGAAAATGAAATCTGTGATAAATCCTGTGGTTTTAGGATTAAGGACGGTATTATCGATTGGCGACCTATGATGCTTGAATTAATTGCAGACAGAGAAAATGCCGCGATTCGTTTTCACAACACGCTCGTCGAGATAATCTTAACCGTTGCCAGTCAAGCGGGCAAAAGAAGAGTCCTGTTGACAGGGGGCTGCTTTCAGAACAAAATCCTGTTGGAAAAGGTAGTAGATAGCTTGGAGAAGGCGGGATTTCAGCCCTTCTGGCACCACCGGATTCCCTCAAACGATGGAGGTATTGCGGCAGGTCAGGTTATTGCTGTATTACGGAGTAGAGAATATGTGTCTGGCAATACCGGGACGAATCATCAGCGTTGACGGCGAAGGCTTATTACGAACCGGGCGCGTAGAGTTCGGTTCCATTATTAAAGAAGTGAACCTTGCTTTTGTTCCAGATGCTGTTGTTGGAGAATATGTGCTGATACATGCAGGTATTGCATTGGGCAAGGTCGTAGAAGAAGAAGCACAGCGCATATTTGGATACCTAGAGGAAATCAATGAAATACATGGATGAATATCGTGATGTTGCCTCCGTCCGAAAATATGCGGATGCCATCAAAAAAATAACCGTTCATCCATGGACAATCATGGAGGTTTGCGGTGGCCAAACCCATGCCATCGTCCGTTTCGGAATTCAGGATTTACTGCCGGAAAAAATCAATCTGGTACATGGCCCCGGATGTCCTGTATGTGTTACGCCGGTAGAGATGGCGAATAAGGCTATTGCCATCGCCAGTCGCAAGGAGGTTATTTTTTGCTCCTTCGGTGATATGTTGCGCGTTCCTGGAACGGAAAAGGACTTGCGCACTGTACGCGCTGAAGGCGGTGATGTGCGTATTGTTTATTCACCTCTTGATGCTGTAAAGATCGCTAGAAAAAATCCAGATAAGGAAGTTGTCTTTTTTGCTGTTGGTTTTGAAACGACTGCCCCCGCCAATGCAATAGCTGTACATCTTGCAGCTCAAGAAGGTATTAAGAATTTTTCTATGTTGGTGTCTCATGCGCTGGTTCCGCCTGCCATTAAAGCCATACTTTCATCAAAGGAAAACAAGGTGCAGGGTTTTCTTGCTGCCGGACATGTCTGCACCGTTATGGGTTATCGGGAATATAAACAGATCGTACAGAAATTCAAAGTACCAGTAGTGGTCACTGGGTTTGAGCCGCTTGATATATTACAGGGAATTTATATGTGCATCAGGCAGCTTGAAGAAGATAGAGCCGAAGTCGAAAACCAGTACAGTCGCGCCGTTCAGGAAGGTGGTAACGTTCCAGCGCAAGAGTTGATAGAGAAAGTGTTCTGCGTAATTCCGCGCAAGTGGCGTGGCATCGGGGAGATTCCAGAGAGCGGTTGGGGACTAACGCCGGAATATCAGTCTTTCGACGCGGAGAGACGTTTTGATGTCGTCGCCGAAAGCAAAGAAGAATCGTCGGAATGTATCAGTGGCCTTGTGTTGATGGGAGTGAAAAAACCATCCGACTGTCCCGCCTTTGGAAAAGTTTGTACGCCAGAACATCCGCTTGGTGCCACAATGGTGTCGGGAGAGGGAGCCTGTGCTGCTTATTATCGTTACAGAAGGGATGCAACATGAAGGATGACATGAAATTTTCTCTTACCTGTCCTTTACCGATTTCCGATTATCCGAAAGTGCTAATGGCTCACGGAAGCGGCGGTCTGCTAATGCAGCAACTTATCGAAAAAATTTTCTATACCGCTTTCAGCAATTCCCATCTTTTGACGGCTCATGATGCCACAGTGCTTGATATTCCACAGAAGCGTATCGCCATGTCAACGGATTCGTATGTTGTCCAGCCTTTGTTCTTTCCGGGCGGGGATATCGGCTGTCTTGCCATTAATGGTACGGTCAATGATCTTGCTATGTCTGGTGCCCACCCACTCTATCTGAGTGCTTCCTTTATTCTGGAGGAAGGGCTTTCGATGGAAACTCTGTGGCGTGTTGTGCAATCTATGCGTGAGGCTGCTGCTCAAGCAGGCGTTTCTATTGTTACCGGTGATACCAAGGTCGTGGAAAAAGGACATGGCGATGGCTTGTTTATCAATACAACTGGCATTGGAGTTCTTGAACATGACGACATTATTTCACCCGATCAGGTACGTGATGGAGATGCCGTCTTGCTTAGCGGTGATATAGGTCGGCATGGCATGGCAGTGATGACGCAGCGTGAAAGCCTGTCATTTGAAAGTACCATTGAGAGCGATAGTATGCCTTTGTGGGAAACCGTGAATGCCATGCTGAAAGAAGGTATTCGTATCCATTGCCTGCGAGATGCTACAAGAGGAGGGCTTTCCGCCGTTCTAAATGAAATTGCTGCCGCCTCGAAATTGCAAATCGATGTTGATGAAAACGCCATCCCTGTTGATCCATCTGTGCGTGGTGCTTGCGAAATTCTGGGTATTGATCCCCTGCACGTTGCCAACGAAGGACGGTTTTCCGCATTCGTTGCGGCAGAAAACAGCACCCGTGCCGTCGAAATCATGAATCATTATTCCCCGCAAAAAAACGCAGCTTGTATTGGCTCCGTTGTTGTGGGAAAAGCAGGTCTGGTAACACTAAAAACCCCTATTGGCGGATGCCGAATTCTTGATATGTCATCAGGAGAACAGCTTCCGAGAATTTGTTAAGGAGTATAAAATATGAAAAACAAAAAAGCGAGACAAAACGAGCCTCAAAAAATGGAAGCCACTAATATTCATGACATTTCCGGAAATCGTCTGAAATCCTTTATTGAGCGTATTGAACGACTGGAAGAGGAAAAAGGAGCTATTGCTGAAGATA
>JAGLRU010000015.1 GCA_023136145.1 Alphaproteobacteria bacterium | reverse complement strand
GGCAACCGTATATATTATTGCCGATCCTACACGTATGGATGTGTTTAAACCGTGGCTTGGATTGCTGGGATGGGCTGCACTTACAGAACTCACAAGATGCAGAAACAATAAACCTGTGTTTTTCCTTATGGACGAGGCAACTAATTTTCACATTAACAACCTTCCTAACTCTCTAACAAGCTTGCGTGAATACGGTTGCCGTATCTGGTTTATTATTCAGGAACTTGAAGAATTTGCACGTGTCTATGGACGGGAAGCATTGGAAACTATGCTTTCCCAAACAGAAGTAAAACAAATTTTAGGTGGCCGTGGACATTCGCAAAAAACGGCAGAGCTTATTTCCCGCATGTGCGGTGATACAACAATCAAGACCGGCAATTTTGCTTTAGGTCATAGCATAAGCGATAAGGTACAGGTTTCTGTCTCCGAGCAATCGCGTAAATTATTAACATCGGATGAAGCACGGCGCTGTTCCAACACGCTTTTATTTATCCGTGACTTGCCTCCCATAAAGACAAGAAGTACCGGCTATCATGAAGTTATGCCATGGAAAAAATGGATAGGTATTAATCCGCTTTTTAACAAAGCATATAAGGGAAAAACAAAGTTTTGGCTTCGTTATAAAAATAAATGGTTTAAAAAATGAAACGTGCAATTGTCACAGATTACAGACGCTCCGGCTTGTCTTTAAAAACCATAGGAAAACCGATTGTTTGTATTTTGAAACTTTTAGGGTTTTTACTACAGGGCTTGCTTCCAGCACTTCCACTTATGGCACTGATTGCTGTTTTTCTACTACCGCAAACGCCACATTTGCGTGTGTCCTACACATACCGCAAAGCCGGAATAGAGCGTATTTATCTGGATTGCCGTTACTTGGGAATTCATGGCTTTTGCAACAACGTTTCAGGACACGATTGTCCACTTATTGCCCTTATAAAAAAGAGAGGTCAGTCGTGATCTTCAGAATAAATCTTTTCCATGGCATTAATTTTAGCCTGCATAGCATCCCGAAAACGGTGAAGCTGACCAATCCATGTAAATGCCTTTTCAGTTGTAATCGGATCGTCCGGTTCCATTTCGATCATCAGCAATTTAAACAAAGATTCGGAAAGCAGCGATGGTGCTATGTCAGCTTCATGCTCCAGTTCATAAAGCACCGTAGCCAAAAGTTCTTCAGCTATTTCGCTCTGCGGATTACAGATCAGACTGGAAAAAGAAATGTTCTGATTGGCTGTGTCTGTTTTATTAATCATGCCTTCAGTTTATCAGGAAAAACTAATTCTTTGCAAATTCTTACAAAAACAGGAGGTAAATCATGAGCATCACCAATAAAAGAAAACTGAAAAATCTAAGTGATAAAGTTAAAACCGCTTTTGCAAAAGCTAATCCTG
>JAGLRU010000149.1 GCA_023136145.1 Alphaproteobacteria bacterium | reverse complement strand
CGATTCTTGCGCGAAGTAATAATCGGACTCGGCGGAAAGGAAAATGGTTTCCTAAGAGAAAGCAGTTTTGAAATTATAGAAGCCAGTGAAGTCATGGCCATAATGGCTCTAACAAACTCACTTAAAGACCTGCGCTCTCGTCTTGGCAAAATACTACTGGGCACAACCTATGACGGAAAACCAATCACTCCTGATGACATAAAAGTTGCCGGAGCAATGACCGTGCTTTTAAAAAACGCGCTCATGCCTAATATAGTTCAGACAACAGAGAAAACAGCCTGCTTCATCCATACCGGCCCGTTCGGAAATATCGCGCATGGAAACAGCTCAATACTAGCAGACTCCATGGCTCTAAAACTTGCCGACTATGTTGTCACGGAAAGCGGCTTTGGTGCAGATCTGGGCTCAGAAAAATTTCTCGATATTAAATGCCGCAACAGTAGACTAAAACCTGACTGCGCCGTTCTTGTCTGCTCAATGCGTGCTTTAAAAATGCATAGTGGAAAATTTAAAGTTGTCGCCGGAAAAACACTTGATAGCGGTCTTTTTGAAGAAAACCTAAATGCCATACAAGAAGGTTCCTGCAATTTAAAAAAACAAATCGAAAATATTCTTGTGTTCGGAGTTCCTGTAGTTGTCGCTATTAACCGCTTCAGTACTGACACAGACGCAGAGATTGAGCTTGTAAAAAAACTCGCGCTTGAATACGGCGCCAAAGAAGCTGTAGTTAGCATAGCTCATGCTAAAGGCGGTGAAGGCGCTATTGAACTTGCTGAGGCCGTAACCAGAGCAGCAGAACAGCCAAATAATTTTAAATTCTTATATTCCCTCGACGCATCAATAAAAGAAAAAATTGAAACCATCGCGACAAAAATTTATGGCGCGGCCGGTGTATCTTTTCACCCTATTGCTGAGAAAAAGATCCGCCAGTATACAGAGCTTGGCTTCGATAAGCTGCCGATATGTATGGCCAAGACGCATCTCTCTCTTTCACACGATCCTTTATTAAAAGGAACTCCAACTGACTTTATCCTACCCATAAGAGAAATACGTGTATCAGCAGGCGCAGGATTTATCTATCCGCTTTGCGGGAAAATGCGTACAATGCCGGGACTGCCGAGCAGCCCTGTGGGCATGAATGTGGATATTGATGAGGATGG
>JAGLRU010000148.1 GCA_023136145.1 Alphaproteobacteria bacterium | reverse complement strand
ATCAAAGGCTGCAATAAAAGCGTTGCGGTTAGCTGTTTCCAGATTGACTTGCGCATCTAAAAGTTCTCTTTCAGCATCAAGAACATCAAGAATAGTGCGCAGACCTTCCTCTTCTTCTGCACGAACGCCGGATAGAGATTTCTCCATTGCCGTTACTTGTGATTCAAAAGATTTGATATTAGCAAGAGACGTTTCCAAGCTTTTCCAAACTCGTACCGTATTTTCTTCAATCAAACGTTTTGTATCACGGCCTTCCATGAGACGCTGATTTTTCAACTCTTTGGCTTTTCTAATGCGGGAATATTCTCCACCACCTTGGTAAAGAGGGATCGTTAAACGCAGTGTCGCATAGGCAATATCGGTTTCACTATCCCGAAAAAGCTGTTCTTCAGTGTGTGCTAGAGAAGCCTGTAAATTCAGAGAAGGAAAAAGATTGCTTTGTGCAAAATCAATTCCAGCCTCAGCAGCTTTCTCTAAAAGGATAGAGGCTTTAATTGCAGGGTTTTTCTGCATTGCAGTTGCTATGGCTGTTTCCAGTGTTTCAGGTAAATTGGCAAGGCATACAGGATCTTCCAGATCTTTCGGATTTTCGCCAACAATACGCCGATAAACAGTGCGCGAAGTGGCAACATTACCTTCAGCCTGCCGCCGCCGCGCCTCTGCTCCGGCCATGCGTGCTTCGGCTTGTGAAAGATCTGTAATTGTAACATCGCCGACTTCCAACCTGTCACGGACAATTTGCAACTGTCGTTTTAAAACAGCTTCATTTTTAAGTGTTAGTTGCAATACTGCCTTGGATAAGTTGACATCAATATAAGCTGCTGCCGTATCGCGTAGAAGATTCTGTTCTGCTTGCCGAAAAAGTGCCTGTCTTGCCAAAGCTGCAAACCTTGCCTGAGAAACCGCAGAAGAAGTTCTTCCGCCTTGATATAAAGGTTGATTAAACGATAAAGCTGTATTAAGCGGCGTTCGTGTTTCATCAACAGAAAAAAGACCGCCTGTCGTTTTTTCATTTGCTTTACCTGCACTTGCCTCGACAGAAATCAAAGGCCGCCAGCCGGACATTGCTTCGGAAACACCTTCATTTGCACTGCGTACTGCAGAAAACTGTGCCTGAAGAGATGGGTTGGTGTTATAGGCTTTGACTAAAACCTCCTGCAATGTTTCTGCCTGTGCTGAAAGAGACGTGCTGTACAACAAAGCAAAGGCAAGAAAGGGCATTATTAATCTTGTTTGTAATTTTTTTGTTTTCTGACTTTTTTTCATGCTATTTTGCTTCCATTTTTCTACATGATAATACAACACAGGAACTATAATAATGGTTAGGATAGAGGAGACAACTGTCCCAAAAATAAGGCTGATCGCAAGACCTCCAAAAACAGAATCGGAAAGCATCACGAAGGAACCCAGAACAACTGCAATCGTTGTTAAAAAAATTGGAAGTGCGCGCGCAATACCTGCGTCATAAACGGCTTGATGCAGGGACATTCCATCCTTTTGGTTGTCGCGCACAAAATCAATAATCAAAAGCGAACTTCGTGTTGCAACACCGGACAGAGCAATAATACCAACCATGGATGTGGCTGAAAAGTCAGCCCCCATAATCCAGTGTCCGGGAAAAACACCAATCAGCCCTAGTGGAATTGATGACATAGCCACAATAGGAATTAAGAAGGATTGATAATATGCAACTAAAATAAAGAAGACCACTATCAAAGCAAGGCAAAGTGCAAGGCTCATGTCGCGGAAAGTATCGAGTGTAAAGCGAATCTCTCCATCCCATAAAAGCTGATAGCCGTCAATCGTATCGGGAACGACAGGTGCCATTGTTAAATTGCGCGTTTCAAGAAAAAGACCTTTGCCAATATCCATTCCGTCAAGTTTCTTATCAAGATCAATGACTGCATATGCAGGCACCGTTCTAGCCAATTCACCTCCAACAAATGTAACGCGTTCATTATCTTTGTGTAAAATTGGGCGATCACGGTAAGAGGAAACAATTTTCACCAGCTCTGAAAGAGGAACTCGTTTTCCATTCATATTTTCAACGAAAACTCTATCGAGCTGTGTTGGATCAAGACGGTTATGATGCGGAACACGGATACGAATGGGAACAGTATTTTTTTCATCGTCAGGGTGAATGCGCCCAATAATTTCTCCTTCAAAAAGAACCCGAAGAATTTGGGAAACCTGAGCGTTACTGACACCGGACAGGGCAGATTTTTCTTTATCAACAATGATCCTGTGCTCTGTGACATCATCGGGCTGAGTATCATTAATATCGACCATATCATAGGTATCATGGAATGCTTCAGAGACTTTCTGTGATAAGCTGCGCAGCACATCCAAATCATCACCATATATTTCAGCAAGCACTGTCGCGCGCATAGGCGGCCCCGGAGGATCTTCAACAAGCTGTATAACACTGCCCGGATACCGCGCTTTTATGATATTAGTGCCTGCGCGTAATTCACGCACC
>JAGLRU010000147.1 GCA_023136145.1 Alphaproteobacteria bacterium | reverse complement strand
TATTTTAAATATCCAGCAGATATTCGACGCGTGATTTACACGACAAATGCCATCGAGGCCGTACACCGACAATTCAGAAAACTCACCAAAACCAAAGGAGCTTTTCTCAATGAAAACAGCCTACTAAAGTTACTCTACATGGGTATCCAAAACGCTACAAAAAAATGGACCATGCCCATTCAAAATTGGAATTTGACACTTTCACAGTTGTCTATATATTTTGAGGACAGATTAGATGACGCTCTTGATCTCTAAACCTGTGACACAAAATTCTGAACGCTCTCGTACGAAGTAATACCACCGACCTTAAGTTTTGATTCAAGAAAACTGATTTCTTATCTGTAATCTGAAATTCTTATTCCATAGGTCTGCTGGAGAAGGCCGAAGGGAGCGTTTGCTTGTCAAGATCTCGAGCATAGATCGCTGCTTCCATAAACAGCATCTCCTCCGCCCGGCGGTATGTGTCATTCATAATCTGGAGGCGAAATGCGTTGGTCGTTATTTGTTCGCGTGCGATTTGTTCCGTATCCTCTATCAGGCGTATGAAGTATGCCGGATTGTAATACTTTTGCCTAACCATAGCTTCTTGCATTTCGCGATAGCTGGAATCTTTCTTTCTATCTTCGTCATGAAGACCACCGCTCGTCAAAATTGCATCAATATACTGTCCGTCACTGCCCAACCACGGCCAAGCTAGTCCTAACGATAACGGCCAAGGCAGGGCAGGAAAAGCTGGTACTATAACATCAAGGTTGCTATGACCGATATGTTCGCTGAGCATTTGACCTACAACATTATAGACTGTGTTTACGCGAGCTTGTTCGGTACGTCGTTCAAGGATAGCTCGATGTCCCTCGGGAGTATTTACAGCGGTGGGAAAGACCGGATCCTCAGACCTCGGATAGATCAAATACCGCAAACCTGCCCGCACCATAAGCAGGTCGTAAAGTCCTATTATGAAATTACCTGGATCCCAATAGAGTGTTTGATCATTTCCCCATAGCATATCCGGGATGTCTTTAAATGAACCCTGTTTTCCAGTTAACCACGTCCAAAATCCAGCAAGCGGAGGACATCCTTGATCCGTGTCGTCGTAGCATAAATAAATCGTGTATTCTTTCCAGAGACCAATGTTGTCGTTAATAGGGTCGGCGAGAAAGGCAAGGTAGTCAAAAGCTCCCATTTCTCCTCCCGGGCCAAGCTCAGAAACAGTACCTATGGAGTTCCCGCGACGTGGCAGTTCATCCATCACAAACCCACGAGCGAGAGCCCTAGACATCTGATAGGACTTAACCTGACTGAAGGCCAGAGTATCCATCTGGCAAGAAAGTTCGTCGGGAGTATAACGGTGGCGTGTCTCCAATTGCTTTTCATATCTTTTTGTAATGCTTTCGTTCATCAACTGCGCATCAAGCATTGCACCTATCGCACGGGTCTGCTCTGGTCGTACAATGGAAAGCTGCCCCGTCATTGGACGAAATGCCGGATAAACCGCTTCCCACCAAGCATTCATAGGTGGCCAGATGTTTGTGCTAAACTCGTCAACACGGGTTAATATTTGCCACGCCGATGTTAAATTAAGGTCTGCAAAAAGAAAGCCTTCTATAGCGAGAATGAAAGCGTTGATAGCAGCGATATCATCAGCTACCAGAGGATTCATGGCTCCACCGATAGAACCAGGTGTTTCGCAATTTGATGTACCACCGCAGCATGCAACGGAAGATTTAACGGGGGAAAAAAGACTCAAAGACAAAACGAGCAGCAGCACAAGAATTTTCATGCCATACTTACCATTATTCGTGGAGGTGCAATGTTTAGCTTTTTTTTTCATTTTTGCTCCCTCCTACTGCATATCTTGATAGTTTGAACCGTCGCCGCGTGTATGGTCGGCTTTTTCAAGCATATTGGCGGTTTCAAGCGCGTAGACATTGGAAATTTTTTCCTGCTTTGCGATCACTTCATACAACATAACTAAGCTGTATGCCTTCAGATATATTTCCTTTTGCGTGATAGTCGAAGGGCTGTCATAAAGTTCCTTGTAATATCCGGGATCCCACAGTTGCTCTACAATGGCCTGACGAGTTTCTCGCGCACTTGGTGTAAGTGAGGAATCTGCGAACGCTATTCCCATTTTCATGCGCATGTCTCTGATCTCTGGAGCCTCTCCGGCTACGCCCGGAATTGTTCGGCCTGGAACGCGATCTGCCACCACAGAATATACCAAAGCACCAACAGCATCCATCTGGGTGATATATTCGCGGTTCGTCTGTCGTTGTTCAAGGGCATGGGACGATGACAAGGCCAATGCGCCGCCTGCAATTGGCTCTGGTGTCACATATCCAGTGATATTGTATATTAGCTCGGTGACGGCATCTCTTGTATCTGGATTTGTCATGTCGATTGTTTCTTTGGCAAAAAGAGTTATGCTCGGCATAATGTGTGCGTTGGTGGCAGGGGTGGGGGCAATACATCCTGCAAAGCCATTATTGGAAGTCATGTCGCAAAACTTTGTTTGATACATATTCCAGCGTGCCCTATGCAAGAATGCAGGGCCATATTCTGCTGGAAAACCTACTTGATTGTTGCCGATCATGCTGAAGTCAAGGGAATAACCGGTACTTATCGCATTCTTGAGAACGGAGCTTTGGCTCATATACTTTGCCGTTGTGTCGAATATACACGCTTGATCGGTTGGTTGATAACGTTTTTTCGCATCGGCCTGCTCCATCTGTATTATAAGTGCGGCGTTTGACACATTGTTGGCATCGAGAGTGCTGCCTAATTGTCGAGTTTCATCGAGTTCGCTGGACGAAAGTTGCTTGGCCATGTCCTGCCACCCATGAAACCATCTTTCCCAGAGCCAATCCTGTGGTTGAAGTAATGCAGCAAGCGAGGCAGATAGAGATGCCTGTACAACCGCAATCTCCGCTGTGTAAACAGCTTGCAGTGCAGCCATCATTGCGTTTATCTGATTAAACTGATCCATATCTACAGTGCTGCCGGCTCCTCTCACTGATCCGATATCTTCGCATTGAGCGAATGTCACGGAGGGAAACATCAGGAAAAGGATAAGACAAGACACACTTACGCTTTGAAGAAAGGTTCTTTTGCAAAATTGAAGGATATGTTCGATCATCTCCATTTTTTTATCCTTCTATTGTACTGGTATGGCAACGATAGCATCTGGTACAGACCTTTGATCGGACATTATGGATGTCTGCACTGCCAGTGTCAGGGCTGTTCTTTCTAGCAGTTCATAATAATCCCTAAGCTGCATAAGATAAAGTACGTCCAGAGTCAGTTTTTCCAGTTCGATCGCGGATTCATTGGTGATAAGCCCTGCGGCATATCTTCCGCTGTTAAATCGATCAACGGTCATTGCGTGCATGATTTCCTTGTAGCTAGGATTGTCAGAAAGAACGGTAGCTGATGCTCCCCCTGCTGTTCGCAGCTCTTTGACCCATAGCCCCGTTAGTGGTTCTCTACCGCCACCTGGTACTCTCCACCCTGTTATCAATTGAGGAACCGAGCGTATCGCCCCATAACGCGCAAGATAGGAGCGTCGGTT
>JAGLRU010000146.1 GCA_023136145.1 Alphaproteobacteria bacterium | reverse complement strand
TAGAGCCGGGTGATAATGCCAGAGTCTATGATGCTTATAATCTGAAACTGATAACAAGCTTTAACGTACCGGATAAAACTTCTTATAAGCATGTTAAAACAAAATTTCGTATCAACGGCAAAGCAATAAAAACTCTGCAAAATTTTGCAAATAAATCAACCTTACCTGATGGAAAAAGAAATGGTTCTATCAGAATTCCTCAATTTATGCGTTTTCTTGGTGAAAACTACATTTTTAACGAACAAGTTAACGTTATTGTTTTGGGAAATCCAATTTATCATGACTCGAAAACCCCTGCTTTTTCCATGAATTTCGGAGCGATACCGAGTGATGGTCACTTGTTTAACTCCACGTCAAAAACACCTTTCGGTATTGATAATGCAAACTTGCTGAAAAACATGTACGTTCACTTTGCTTATATTGGAGAAGACTGGAAACAAAATGAACAACATGGTTTTTTTGTAAAGCGATTCTGGAGACTCTTTATAGAAAAACAAGGAGGTAAGTTTGTTACTTTTACAGGTGATTTACCGACACTCTTTCACCGTATCAAAACCAACACTTCGGCTACAGCACATAATTTTACAATAGATGATACAGATAAATTGGAAATGATTGTTCTTAAGCCCCCGCAGATCAAATACTCCCCAATCTATGAAAGACCTGTGACCACTACAGCACCATCCAGAAGCGATGTCATACATGCACAAAACGTTGAGTTTGGCCTGTCATGGGATTGTAAAAGCTGTGATATGGACTTATATGTCAGACCTTTACCGAATGCAAAAACACTTTATTTTAATCATATACAAACACCGCTTGGGCGTTACTGGAAAGATTTTTTGAAGAGTCCCAAGTCCACGAATGGGTATGAAACGATTTCTTTATCTGTTCCTGTCGATTTACGAAGTGTTTTGATTGCTGTAAATTTTTATAACGGCACAGCTCCGAAAGGTATTAACGGAGAACTCAGAATTAGCTGGAACGGAAAAACTTATGCAAAAAATTTCACTATACCGGCAACCAGTGGCAATAAAGGTCAAGATAGAGAAAATATCCTGCAAAACGGTAAAGCCTCTAACTCACATTGGATCATAATTGATCCGATTACTGTAATAGGCTGGGACATAGATCAGAACCGATAATTCTTTCATAAGGCTTGCGTTAATAATCGCAGGCTTTTTTTTTCAAAGAAAGGAAAGGCTTATGAACAGACAAGAAAATCAAACGCCGTTTTTAATTCTTTTTCTAATGAACCTTTTATTTACAGCAATATGCGTTAAAACATGGTCAATGCTGGAAAGTGATCTGGCATGGCTATCATACCTGCTGATTTTTCTGGCAGGAATAAGTTGGCTTAAAACATTTATTGTCACTATAGCCGGAACTAAAAATTTGTATCTTCGTTGGAAAGCTTTTGCGCCTAGTAC
>JAGLRU010000145.1 GCA_023136145.1 Alphaproteobacteria bacterium | reverse complement strand
GTAATGCCTCATAAAATTCACCGGAAATGATCCACTTTCTTGCTGTTGACGGTATTTGGTAGATATGGTTTGCAGTTTTTCCACCAGCGTATAGCCGGGGTGATAACACAAAACGCCTTTAGCTCGATTGTCTATGATGTCTACCTTATCAACAGCATAATCATAAGCCCATGAGCTAATGTTCTTTTCTTTATTAGGCGTAATATCATCAAATCCGACTTCAAGCAGGATACCTTCTTTCAAGCCACTCAATGATCTGGACGTGCTTTTATAATGCAAACGAATGCCGCCACTGCGATATTTGCTATCATCAAAAGATTCATCACGCCAAATTTTTTCAATACCGTCAATGGAAATAGTATCAGCTAACCAGTTATAAAAACCTTTGCGGCTTTCACAGTGAACAGGCTTATTTTGATTACGGCCTGTTTTAACATCCATATCGTCTGGCGGCTCAATGCGAATATCAATATCTTCCGAGAAACGATGAATAATGCCGTAACCTTTGGAAAGGGACGTACCGCCTTTTAACTCAAATAGCAATCCCATGTCCTGCAATCCGTAAAGGCAATGCATGATCCAGTAATCTTTTTCAACCAATGCCGGATCAATAGAATTATTCTGCCCGACAATACGGATCAGTTCAGAAAAATCAGAATGATTGTGTAAAAAATTATGCAGCATGGCGTAATGTATCGTTTTCTAGTACTTCGGCAAAGAACTTTCTTGTCCCTATATTGCCGTAATGACAAACGGTTTTCACCAAGACGTTTCTAGACATAGAACGAGCCTTTGTTTTCACCCGTTCCAGAACATTCTCAGCATTTTCGGCTAACCATTCCAGATTATTAACCAAATCAACCAGTAAGAATTCTTCGCTCAAAGATTTCGGGACATGTGGTTTCATCCGAAAATCAAAGACACGTCCGCCTAATTCATAGCGACCATGACGCTTGTGATTGTAAACAACGGTTTCATTATAAAGCTGTGTTGTGCCAACTCCAAGCACATTATATGCATTGAGAGAAGTTAGCAAAAAACGATTATCCTTCAAGAATGCTGTAACCAGAGCTTTATCATCTGCCGGAGCATTCCCAAAAGCCGTTTTTTTTGGATAGTAATATACCCCGCCAGAAAGCTTGACCAGCGTTCCATCTTCCTGCAATTGTTTGAGGTGACGGTCTACAGCATTAGACCACAATTCTAAATCGCTGCGTCGATATACACTTCCACGCCGCAAATGTTTTTTAAGTTCGTTTAATTTAGACATGGACTATTCCTTTCTATTTATCATAGCAAGAACACTCTCATATTGCAAGTATTTTCATTTAAAATTCATGCAATTTAGTTGTACCATGAATATTTTTAACCATCAAAACTTTGCGCCGAAATATTCCGGCGCAAAGCTTATTTTTTACGAACACCGATAGACAAGGTTTTCACCTGCTATTGTAGTTTCGCTATATTCTACGGATAGATCACGGGCTATAGCATCGTAATCAATATAGAATTGTAGGGATTCAGGAATAGATCCATATATGCCGTCTTCGACAAACTGTTCAGCCAGTTCCTTTATAGTTTCCACATAATAAATATCCATCCAGAATTTATTGAGGTTATCTTTACTCATGTCAAAGTCATAGCCACATTCCCCTACCGCTAGAATCAGGATGTGCTTTTCGTATTCTACCCACTCGTCTATTTTGTTTATAAAATGGTGAATATTTGCCTGATTAACACCGATGGCTTCAAACAGCATAGCATCAAGTGTTTCTCCATCAATAAACTGGATTTCAAATTCTTCAACTTGACCGCCAAAATCATTTTTAC
>JAGLRU010000144.1 GCA_023136145.1 Alphaproteobacteria bacterium | reverse complement strand
TGCATCCTTGATTCCGGGGACAGATTCAACGCCACTGGAAAGATCAACTGCAAACGGTGCTATATTTTGAACGGACTCAATAATATTATCCGCCGTTATTCCGCCAGCTAGTATTAGTGGAATGTCCAGCTTTCCGGCTTTTGCGGCAAGTGCCCAATTGGCGGTTTTCCCAGTGCCTCCGTATTGTGAATTAACAGCAGCATCAATTAGAATATAATCGACAGTGTCTTTATATGCGCAGATTGCCTCAATATCATTTTCAGTTTTTGGCCGGAATGCTTTAATAACAAAACCGGAAAAAGACCTCTTAATGGACATGCACTCTTCTGGAGTTTCGTTGCCATGTAATTGAACGCCTTTTAAACCGGTTGCTTTAATTACATTCAGAACATCACCTGTCTGGTTAACAAAAACTCCGATAGAGGGTGTCGTAATGGACTGGATAATATCAGTCGCTTTTTCAGGCGTGATATAACGCTTCGATCGGGAATAAAAAACAAACCCTAATGCCCACGCACCCAGTTTTTGCGCGAGTTCGGCATCTTCCTTTCGTGTCAGTCCACAAATTTTTATACGCATTCGAGTGTCTTTCTTAAATTCTTTAAAGCTATGCCGGGGTCGTTGTGGCACATAAAAGATGTCCCCATCAGGAAACCGTTATAGCCAAGTTTACGCATAGATCGCAGGTCTTCTGCCGAAGAAAGACCACTTTCGCAAATAAAGACTGAATTTTCCGGCTTCCGTGAGACAAGACACCGTCCGGTATCAAGGTTTATTTTAAGCGTTTTTAGATTGCGGTTGTTAACGCCGATAAAATCTGCATTTATTGCAAATGCCTGCTCTAGTTCAGCATCTGAATGTACTTCAACAAGCGGAGTTAGTCCAATCTCCAGCGCTTGATCAAAAAGGTCTTTCGTTAGGTCAGAACCGGTCATCGCTACGATCAGAAGAACAGCATCCGCGCCATGAGCTTTGGCCTCCAGCAATTGATAAGGGTCAATAATAAAATCTTTACGCAGCAGTAAGGCTTCGGGTCTGGCTTTACGAATAGATTCGAGATAAGTCAGCTTACCTTTAAAATAAACAGGCTCGGTAAGAATTGAGAGCATGGATGCCCCTGCCTCAAGATAACTTTCCGCAATTTGCACTGGATTGTGGTTGGAATGAATATCTCCTTTAGAGGGACTGGCAAATTTGATCTCTGCGATGATATTATAATCTTCGCGCGTGAAGGCAGGTTTCACCTTGTGCGGTGTGCGGTGGAATAAATCTTTTTCTTCAATTTCTTTTGCAGGGAGGAATTTTTTCGCTTTCGCAATTCGCTCTTTCGTCAGACCGTATATTTTTTCAAGAAATGAAGGCATAGCTTACTCTTTCATTTCCGATAGTTTTTTAAGGGCAAGGCCATTAACAACGGCTTGCCGTGCAAGAAGAACTCCTTGTTTTAAGTCAACTGCTTTACCTGCAACAATAAATCCGGCAGCAGCATTTAGACAAACAATTTCTGTTGCTGTTGCGTTCTGACCGGAAAAAATGGAATGGATAATAGCCGCATTTTCCTCCGCCGATCCGCCTTTTAGTTTTTCAATTGGATATATCTGAA
>JAGLRU010000143.1 GCA_023136145.1 Alphaproteobacteria bacterium | reverse complement strand
ATGACTTCTTCGAGAGGCACATTGCCAACGGACACGTCATGAACTGTCAAATGCTGCAAAGCCAGACTTATAACACCCGTAACAGAAGCGTCATCCGGGTTAATCTCCACCGTTAGTTTGTGAGGTTCCGTTACTGTGTTCAAGACATGCGGAATATTCAACACAGGATGCTCTTCTTCCGTCACAAAAACCAGTCTTTTTTGCCGCAAATACCGCTTTCGCATTTCTTCGAGGGACATATCGATCAGCTTTTCCCCATTGTTTATAAGGATAACACGATGGCATATCTTCTCGATGTCGGCGGTGTCGTGCGATGTCAGGATAATAGTGGTGCCACTTGTTTCCCCCAGTTCGCAGAGATGGTCGCGCAATTCCGCTTTTGTTGTGACATCGAGTCCAATGGTCGGTTCGTCCAGAAACAGGATTTTCGGTTTGTGAAGAAGGCTCGCCGAAATCTCGCATCGCATTCTTTGTCCCAATGAAAGAGATTTCACTTGTTGATCCAGAAGTGGCGCAAGATTGAAAGCTTTATTTAACCGTGAAAGCTGTGCGTCATACGTTTGCTGGTCAAGACCGTATATCTTGCCTAAAAGGTCAAAACTCTGCCGGACGGGGAGATGATACCAGAGCTGCGACCTCTGTCCAAAGACAAGCCCAATCTCGTAAGCTAGTTTTTGCCGAGCTTTCCACGGAACGAACCCAGCGACTTTTGCATTACCTGATGTTGGCTGTAAAATTCCACTCAGCATTTTCAAAGTGGTTGATTTTCCAGCTCCATTCGGACCTATAAATGCAACCCTTTCGCCTGCGGAAATCGTAAAACAGATGTCCTTAACTGCGGAAACGATCTCATCTTTATAGACAGGAAGCAAAAACCTGCGCCCTTCAGCACGCTTTCGGACAACAAATTCTTTTCGCAAATTTTCAACGACAATTTCCATGGCTCAATAATTTTCGTTTGAAATAAAAACGTAATTTTATATTACGGAGATTATAAACGCAATAATCATAGGTTGAAAATGACTAAAAATGCTTATATTGTTCGGTTAAAGTGAAGTCTAAATTAATGCGGGTGGGGAAATATGAATGTCTGAAATATACGATATTGTTGTGATAGGCTCTGGACCGGGTGGATATGTATGCGCAATACGTGCAGCGCAATTGGGACTAAAGGTTGCCTGCGTTGAGAAAGATGCCACTCTTGGCGGCACATGCCTTAATATCGGCTGCATACCATCGAAAGTATTGCTTAGTATCTCTGAAAAATATGAACATGCGGCGCATCATTACGCAGCACTGGGCATCGAAATGGGTCAGCCAAAAATTAATCTTGAAAAAATGATGGCGCACAAAAACAAAGTAATTAGTGCTAACACGCAGGGGATTTCTTTCTTGTTTAGGAAAAACAAGATTACACATGTCTCCGGGCTGGGCACAATTACAGCACCAGGTGTCGTGGAAGTGAATGGTAAGAACGGCAAGCAGATTCTCAATACAAAAAATATCGTGATCGCAACGGGATCGGAACCAATGCCACTGCCCGGCATTACAATCGATGAAAAACGGATCGTAACTTCAACCGGTGCTCTGAGCCTGCCGAAAGTGCCAGAAAGTCTCGTTGTTATCGGTGGTGGTGTAATAGGATTGGAGCTAGGTGCTGTTTGGCACAGATTGGGCACGAAAGTTACGGTAGTTGAATTTATGGATCGCCTTCTCCCCAGCGCGGATATGGAAGTCTCGAAGGAAATGAGGAGGCTGCTAGCAAAGCAGGGAATGAAATTCAGACTCTCCACGAAAGTAACGGAAGCGAGAACGGAGAATGACAAGATCATCCTATCGCTAGAACCAGCCAACGGAGGGAAAGCTGAAAAATTGGAAGCTGAGACAGTTCTGGTAGCGATTGGACGCCGCCCTTATACGGTAGGAATCGGACTCGAAAAAACAGGTGTGAAAGTTGATAATCAGGGTCGCGTGGAAATCGACGACTATTTCCAAACCAGCGTAAAGAACATCTACGCAATCGGGGATGTTGTGCGTGGTGTAATGTTGGCGCACAAGGCCGAGGATGAGGGAATTGCTGTGGCGGAGATTATCGCCGAAAAGCCTAGTCATATTAATTATGATGCAATACCCAATGTCGTCTACACTTCCCCCGAAGTCGCAAGCGTTGGCAAAACCGAAGA
>JAGLRU010000142.1 GCA_023136145.1 Alphaproteobacteria bacterium | reverse complement strand
GCGTCACGGAACGGCTGGTATGGACGCACTTATCGGGCTTGGCACAGTTACTGCCTATGTTTACAGCTTTATACTAACTGCCTTTGAGAATTCACTGCGCGGCTTTTTAAATATTGAGCATTTATACTACGATGTAACGATTGTCGTGATCGGCTTTATTACTCTTGGCAAATATCTTGAGGCTCGCGCAAAACTAAAAACCGGAGATGCTATTGAAAAGTTGCTGGGTTTACAGGCAAAAACTGCACTTGTCTTGCAAGATGGCAAGGAAATCGAGGTTGCAGCAGATCAAGTAAAACCCGGCGACGTTCTTATCGTCAAGCCCGGCATGAAAATCCCCGTTGATGGCATAATCGTCGGTGGTACATCGTACATTGATGAATCAATGGTGACAGGAGAACCAATGCCAGTCACACGAGCTGTTAGAGATTCCGTAATCGGCGGTACGTTTAACACGACAGGCAGCTTTACTTTCCGCGCCACAAAAACAGGAGCAGATACGCTTCTGGCGCACATTATAAACATGATCGAGACTGCTCAAAGCAGCAAGGCTCCAATTCAGGCACTGGCGGATAGGGTTTCCACTGTGTTTGTACCAACGGTTCTGGTTACTGCCTTCGTATCGCTTATAGCATGGATTTTCTTCGGGCATGAAGCATTAGGTTTCGCCGCTGCACTTAGCCACGGCCTCACCTCTTTCGTAGGCGTACTGATTATTGCCTGCCCCTGCGCTCTTGGTCTTGCTACGCCAACGGCAATTATCGTCGGAGTAGGTAAAGGCGCACGCAACGGCATTCTTGTCAAGGATGCCGCCACTCTTGAAACCATGACGCATGTCGATACGGTTGTGGTTGACAAGACCGGTACACTTACAAAAGGCAAGCCGGAACTGGTCGGTATTGAATCTAAATCCTTATCAGACAATGATGCGCTATCAATCCTCGCAGCTCTTGAAAACTTGTCCGAGCATCCAATAGCCCACGCTATCATGGAAGTCTCCAGAGAACGCGATCTTAAACTAAAAACTGTTTCAGAATTCGAAGTTTTGCAAGGCAAAGGGTTAAAGGGAACTTTGGACGGTATTGAATACTTTGCAGGCAATGCGCTGATGCTCACTGAATTGGGATTGCTGACCGATGCTGCCACTATCGATGCCGAAACCACGCAAGGCAAAACACCCGTTTTTCTTGCCACCAAAAAAGAACTTCTTGCACTGGCATGGGTGGCAGATGCGGTAAAGCCTGAAGCGAAACAAGCTGTGGCTGACCTTCAGGCTCTCGATCTCAATGTTGTGATGCTGACAGGAGATAACAAGAATACAGGACGTTATATCGCCGATCTCGTCGGCATTAAGACTGTCGTTGCAGAAATCTTGCCTAAGGACAAGCTGGAGTATATCAAAAAGCTGCAACAGCATGGCCGCCATATTGTTATGGCAGGCGATGGCATCAACGATGCACCCGCACTGGCGCAGGCAGATGTTGGAATTGCAATGGGGTCCGGTTCGGATGTTGCCATCGACACGGCTGGTATCACGCTACTGCATGGAGACATCACAAAGCTTGTCAAATCTGTGCATCTCTCGCGCCAGACAATACGAACCATTAAACAGAACCTGTTCTGGGCATTTGCGTTCAACATCATAGGTATTCCGCTGGCGGCTGGAGCGTTCTATCCCGTGTTAGGTTGGACGTTGTCGCCGATCTTCGCAGGCGCAGCAATGGCTTTTTCAAGCGTTGCCGTAGTATCCAATTCTCTGCGTTTGAAATTCAAAGCCTTTCCAGTTCACGCTTAATATACCGAGCTTACGAGATAGTTTTTTATGGCTTCAGATATAACAAGATTAGAGGTGACCTTTAGCTATTTTCATCTCTCTGTTGTCTTTCTGAGTACGATATATGTTTAGTCCCACACTGTGGGACTAAACATATAATGCTACTTTTGCCTTAAAACCAACAGGGTGGTTTTTTCTCATTCTACATCGATATTATTGACCCCTACTTTGGTCATATATAGCAGCTTAACTTTCTGTCCGAATTTCTGGGATTAGCTCTCTGGGATTCTTCTTGCCTCTTGTCTTGCAAAACTGCTAAGCATTAAGCTATGAAAAGACGTTTATTATTAGTTCTACTCCTTGTGCTTGTTTCAGTCGGATACTTGCTATCCGCTAGCGTGTCCCTTTCTGATTCAGGCAAACTCACTCCCATCAGCCAGAATGAAGCACCGGACGATTCATCTGTAGATTTCGTTCGGGACTTGGCCAAACAGGATAACGCAGATTCAAAATATAGCTTTGAAAACATAGTTGACGGCGAACAGACTTGGCTTGAGGTCATAGTCACTACGCCACCGCTTG
>JAGLRU010000141.1 GCA_023136145.1 Alphaproteobacteria bacterium | reverse complement strand
CAGCATCCCAGTCCGAACTAAATGACCCGGATGCCGCATCTCTGGCAACAGTTGGAAAGGATGGTCAACCATCCGTCCGTATGATTTTATTCAGAAATGTGGATAAGAAGGGTTTTTATTTTCATACAAATATGAAAAGTAAAAAAGGTCGTGAGCTAACTGAAAATCCAAGAGTGGCAATTTGCTTTCACTGGAAATCCTTGCTGCGTCAGGTGCGCATAGAAGGAAAAGTCGAATCTGTCCCTGCACCCATAGTTGAGGCTTACTTCAAGACCCGTTATCTGCTAAACCGTATTTCCGCGTGGGTAAGTCGGCAATTCGAACCACTTAGCAGCCGGAATGAACTGGAAGACCGTGTTAAAAAGTACGAACAGAAATTTCAAGGTCAGGAAATCCCCCTCCCTCCTCATTGGGTTGGATATTGCGTCATTCCAGAAAAGATGGAATTCTGGGAACAAAGCAAGGGTCGTTTACATGACAGATTCCTGTTTACAAAAATAGAGCATAACTGGAACATGTGCCGCCTGAACCCTTGAATTTTTGAAATTTTGGGATAAATTTGTGGTGTTAACTGATAGTCTCTTTTTGAAAGCACACCGATGGAAAATAGCAGCAATTATTTAGATGATTTATTAAAGCCAACACCACTAACTCTCACACGCATTAAAGGCACGTGGAGCTATTTACCTTTTGAGTCCAAGGTAAAAATCCTAAAAACACTCTTAGACCTCGATGATAAACGCAAAAATCTATTTAAATATACCTATCAAACAGACGAGCTAAAAGATCTGGCGCTTAAGGACGAAAATCCTTATATCCGCAGCCTTGCCGCACAAACAGTATCCAAACCATATAAGTGGGGCGACGGAAAGGAAACCGAGAAAGACCGTGAAGATGAAGAGAGATATAATCGGGTCCTTACCGACGAAAACGAGCTTGTCCGTTCAATTGTCGAAGAAAACCTAAGAGGCTTTCCTAAAGCCGATGATGAAACAGCCGAAAAATTTTGGAATTTTTCTCACACAAAACGATTGATTTGCGTTTCCACAAAAGACTCGTTTGATCGTCTTAGCGGAGAAGTTTTTGCTAAGATTTTGCAATATGCCGTTAAAAAACTTTATCCAGAAAAAAAGGTTTTAGTAACCGAAATTATAGATGTTATTCAGCAATACGTCGCTGGAAATGCGATGAAAGAGAAAGCGCGCAAAGCTGAAAAATACGCGCGAGAATTTATGGACGGATATACTGAATATAGCGTAGGGAAAGATATGGAATCTCTTTGGAGAGTAGCTTTTACTCTTCCAGATGGTTTCGGCACTGATCTGATTGAAGCTCTTCCTGCAAGAGCAGGCTTCATGGAAAAAATTCCACTGGACGACTTGGAAAAAATCTCAAAACATAAATTGTCATGCTTGTTCTATCGCGATGATGTCGCCTTAAATGAGTTCAGACGTAAAATTTATAATGAACCTGCAACTGATAAAAATGACATGCTGCGATCTGCGGCTATATCTTCCATTGCCTTTAAGCTGGAAGATGAAGATTTCAAGAAATTAACAATCACGAAGAGCGACTCTAAAGAAGAAGCAAAACATAAATTTGAGGAACTTAGAACACTCGCTCAAGCATGTCGTGGAGCAACAATGGCTCAAATGGA
>JAGLRU010000140.1 GCA_023136145.1 Alphaproteobacteria bacterium | reverse complement strand
TAAGAAAGTTCATAACATTCTCCCCCTGTTTCGTTAAAGTGATACAACCTAAGGTAGAGAGATAGCCAAACGAATCTACCTTAGGTTGTATATTATTTAAAAGTTATTTAAATATAGTTAACGACACAATCAGTATGAATATGACAGACAAAATGCGGATTCAATTTGCTGGAATTTCAAAACTGGTGCGGGTGGAGGGAGTTGAACCCTCATAAGCTCTCGCTCCACGGATTTTAAGTCCGTTGCGTATACCATTCCGCCACACCCGCGTAACAAGTACATCTATATTCGTAAATCATAAACTGTACAAGAAAATACAGGTAAAAAACATCAAGCTGATGACCTGCTGAAACTCCAGCAAGCTGCAGGCATAGAAATAGAAATAAATTTCAGTGTTTATGATCCTGCTGCCGGGCATAAGACGGCGGAAATCGACAAAGTTTATAAAGAAACTTTTGAGGATGGAATCACCCCAGAACAATTCAACATCATTCTTCAGAACGCGCACACCTCCTTGCCAGAAGGTTCCCTCAAGGCCAAAATGGGCGACTTGCTGAATAAACTTCACCTGCCGGAAACACAGTCAGCCAAAGCCAAAAAGCAGAACAAGCCGAAAGTATAGTATTTTTCTTACTGATAACCGATCATTCATTTAAACGGATGACTCTTTATTCCCGGAAAGCCCATACCCTAAGTTTGCTCGATAAAGTTCCCAGAATCGGCAAAAAACGTAAAAAAGCCCTCATCCTCCGTTTTGGTTCGGCAAAAACTGTTGCCGAAGTATACTTAATTGATTTACAAAAGGTGAGAGAGTATAAGCAAAACCTTAGCGGAAAAAACCTACAATTTTGTTCATAACAACAGTGCCTAGAGGAAAAAACATGTCGAAGCTCATGTATAACATTCCAAATCTGCTCTCCACCTATCGAATTGCAATTATACCGATTCTAACAATGTTTTTCTACATCAGTGCTGCTAACCCGAACAATGTCATGGGCGCAACTGCTATATGGATTAACGTGGTGATATTCTTCTTTGCATGCGTTTCAGATTATCTGGACGGTGTTATCGCCCGATCAACCGGTCAGACATCTATCTACGGAAAGTTTCTCGATGCGACTGCGGACAAAATCATGATTGGCGGCGTTCTAATACTGCTAGTCGCCTTCGACCGGATAACGGGGGTCTGGATCATCCCTGCACTTATCATTTTCATCCGCGAAATTCTCGTGTCAGGACTGCGCGAATTTCTTGGCCTCTATAAAATCTCCGTACCAATCTCTCGTATAGGAAAGTTGAAAACTCTGTCGCAGATGTTCGCCTGCGGCTTTATCATGGCGGGAGATTATGGCCCCACACTCGTCCCATATTCTTACGAATTTGGCCTTTTCGCCCTTTTGGTAGCAACCATTATGACGGTCGTATCAGGCTGGGATTACATGAAGGCAGGCATCAAAACCATCCACAAGCTGGATGCAGAGGCGGCTGAGAAGACTGATGAAAAGAAAGCCGTCGTCTCTGAAACTTAAGCCTCACCTGGCTTGAGTACCACATCACGCGTCTCGTTGTGGATAAGGTAAATTCCCGCCAAGATAATCAGTGTTGCACCGATGATGATTTCAATGCTCGGCACTTCATTAAATATCCAGTAGCCCAGAATCACCCCCCAGATCATCTGCGTATAATGATAAGGCGCAATAATAGAAGCTGAAGGTGCTGTCTGATAAGCATAGCTAATGCACAAAGATGCAATACATCCCACCGTCGCTATCATCCCAAATAACCCCCATTCGTAAGGCGTTGGTGGGATATAATGGTCTCCAAGAAGAAGATACCCAATCACGATACTCATCACGGCACCAGACATAAACATGAAAGGGCGGCTCTCTCCAGATCCTATATGTCGTATTACTACCATCTGGCCTGCATAAGTAAATGCGCCCAAAAGAATCAATAACGACCAAATATTGAACGTATCTCCGCCGGGATGGAAAATAAATAAAACAACAGCGAATCCGAAAAGAATAACCAAGATGCGGCGCGTTCCAAGCTTATCCTTGAGAAAATAAGACGACAATATCGCCACCCAGAATGGAGAAGTGAATATCAACGTATAAAAAGTGGTCAATTGCACATGCGGAAAGGAAATGATCATGCACATCATACTAACCAGATGAATCGCCGCCCGGAAAAACATTAGCCGGGGTTTTTTTGTTCGAAAAGCTTTTTTACCCTCCTTAAACCAGCCATACGTCATCATAAATAAAAAAATTAAAATGTTCGAGATCAACATGACTTGCGCAAAATGGAGTCTAGACCTGACTATCTTCAGTCCCGCATCACCAATATTGTAAAACGCATAACCGACACAAGTCAGCAAGACGGCGATGATAACATTTTTACGATAATCCTGAGATTTGGTAGATGTCATAATACTATATTAAGCGTTTCTGTTTATACCAATTTAATCTGCTCTGTTCCATACTGTTTCTTATAACACTTTTTATATGTTATCTGGAATAGCCTCTAATTAAGCCTTAGTTAGTTTAAGCACCGCATCGCGCGTTTCACTGCGAATAAGGTATATCCCCGCCAGAATAATCAGTATTGATCCAACTATAATCTCCATGCTCGGCACTTCATTGAATATCCAGTAACCCAAAAGTACCCCCCAGATCATTTGCGTATAATGGTAAGGCGCAACGATGGAAGCTGAAGGTGCCATTTGAATAGCATAACTGATACACAGCAAAGCGATGCAGCCCATTACTGCCATCATCAGAAACAGACCCCATTCATAAAGAGTTGGTGGAATATAATTATCTCCAAGAAAAGGGTATGTAACCACAATGCTCATCACAGAACCTGACATAATCATAAAAGGTCGGCTTTCTTCAGTTCCTATATGTCGAATTACCACCAATTGGCATCCATTAAAAAAAGCAGCCAGAAGAATCAGAAACGACCAGATGTTAAATATGCCTCCGCCTGGGCGGAAAATAAATAAAACCACAGCAAATCCGAAAAGGATAACTAAAAGACGGCGCACCCCCAGCGCGTCCTTAAGAAAATAAGACGATAATATCGCCACCCAAAACGGAGAGGTGAATATCAGCGTATAAAAAGTTGTTAGGTGCATATGTGGAAAGGCAATAACACTGCAAATCATTCCTACCTGGTTAATCACCGCCCTAAGAAACATCAGCTTGGGTTTTTTTGTGCAAAAAGCCTTTTTACCCTCGCTTAACCAGCCGTACGCAATCATAAAGAAAATGTTAAAAATGTTCACAATTAGTATAACTTGCACAAAATTAAGTCTGGCTCTGATAATTTTCAGTCCTGCATCGCCGATACTATAAAACGCAAGACCAACACAGGTCAGCAAAACAGCGATGATAACATTTTCACGATAAGACTGATGTTCGGTAGATGTCATTCAGAAATTCTCGCTCTAACAAGTTTGCCAGACGCATTGACCTCTCCCGCAACCCTAGTCGCATTAATCAAAACACGACTCATATTCAAAAAATCCGCTTCATCTTTAGCGTGTATGGTGGCTAGTGGCCTTGCGCCCTGCCCCACTTCTTCTCCGATTTGCGCAACATTGGCAAGGCCGACGGAAAGATCAATGACATCAGAAGGACGAGCGCGCCCCCCGCCCATTTCAATGATACCGACCCCGATTGCACGCAGATCCAACGCTGAAACCATATCCTTTTGTGCAGGGTAGAAATCTTTTATAAATGGTGCCGGTTTCAGATATTTCTCCGGCTTATCCATCAGATCGGCAGGCCCTCCCAACGCTGTAACCATACGAGCAAAACACTCCGCAGCCTTGCCGTTTTTCAGGACGGTTTCAATCTTCTGACGCGCCTCCGCAATGTCTTTAGCGATCCCACCCAGAACTAGCAACTCAGCAGTAAGAGCGATAGTCACTTCGTGCAACTTATCGTCAATATTACAGTCCTTCATATATTCAATAGCTTCCATCACTTCGAGCGCATTGCCTGCACTGCGCCCAAGCACCTGATTCATATCTGTCAACAGCCCTACGGTAGGCAGCCCTGCTCCATTAGCAACAGATACGATACTTTCAGCCAACGCCTTTGCATCATTATATCTACGCATAAAGGCACCAGATCCGAACTTCACATCCATCACCAGCCCTTGCAGTCCGGCAGCGAGTTTTTTCGACAGGCTAGAAGCCGTAATCAGATCAAGAGACTCCACAGTTGCTGTCACATCGCGAACGGCATAGACGATCTTGTCAGCAGGAGCCAGATCAGGCGTTGTTCCGATGATAGCACATCCAGTCTCACGCACCACTTTCTTAAACAGGGCGATATCCGGCTGCGACTGGTAGCCGGGGATGGAATCCATTTTATCCAGTGTGCCTCCGGTATGCCCTAGTCCTCTCCCAGACAACATCGGCACAAACCCACCGCAGGCAGCTACGATCGGCGCGAGCATCAAGCTAACTTTATCGCCGATTCCGCCGGTGGAATGCTTATCAAGAACAGGTCCCGAAAGGTTCTCTTTCGACCAGTCCATCACCATACCAGATTTCGCCATCGCGGACGTGAGTGCCACGCGCTCATCCATGACCATTTTTTTAAAAAGCACAGCCATGCAGAACGCCGCCACCTGACTTTCGGTAACGCTTTTATTCGTTACGCCAGTGACAAATTCTTTGATCTCGTCTGCACTTAATTTCTGACCTTCACGTTTCCTACGAATAATTTCCTGAGGAAGCATTTTAAATTCACTCCGTATTACTTGAGAATTTTACCGATCTCATAATATACCTGCATACTAACCAATAGCTTACAAATATTTTAACGCAGCTATAAAATCCTACCCAATAGACGGAACCGTCAGATTATTCTGGCGGCAAGCAGCGATCACCGTGTTGCCAAGCAGACAAGCAATCGTCATTGGACCAGCACCACCCGGAACAGGCGTAATATAACCAGCAACTTTCGATACATCGTCAAAATCAACATCACCAATGATTTTGCCAGCTTCGGTGCGATTGATACCAACATCAATCACAATCGCACCCGGCTTAATCCAATCACCCTTCACCAGTTTTGCCTTTCCAACAGCCGCCACCAGAATATCGGCTTGACGGCAGATATGAGGAAGGTTTGACGTGCGGGAATGCGCCATCGTCACGGTGCAGTTTTCGCGCAACAACAACTGCGCCACCGGCTTCCCGACTAGATTGGAGCGACCTATCACCACCGCATGAAGTCCGGTGAGATTGTTTTCGACGCTTTTGATAAGTGCAATACACCCAAGAGGAGTACATGGCACCAGCCCCGGCATTCCAGCCATAAGACGACCTATATTTTCAATATGCAGCCCATCGACATCCTTCGCCGAATCAATCGTTTCAAGAACCGCATTCGCGTCGATATGTTTTGGTAATGGTAATTGCACAAGAATTCCATGTACTTCTTTTTCTTTGTTAAGCTTTTGTATCAGGTTTAAAAGCTCGTCCTGCGAAGTATCTTTTGAAAGGTTATACTCGAAGCTGCGAATTCCGGCCTCCGCTGCTGATTTCTTTTTGTTGCTCACATAAATGACGCTCGCAGGGTCTTCACCGACAAGAACAACCGCCAGCCCCGGAATAAGCTTATGATCTGTGACCAAAACATCAACATGACAAGCAATGGACTCCCGCAGCTTTTTAGCAATGGCCTTGCCATCAATTCTAGTCGCCTGAGACTGTTTCTCTTCTCGTTCTGCCGTATGCGTCATTTGGATATTTCTATTTTAACTCATTAAACCGCTTATTCTTCTCGATAACATCACATTTTTTACTATGCGATTTTTGTAACTTCTTAATAAAGTTCAGTCAGCCTGTTATTCCTAAATCTGAAACCAGAGCATCCTCTCGCAATGCTGATAATGCAACTTTTGCCTTAAAATTGACAGGGTGATTTTTTCTCGTTCTACTCATATTATTGACCTCCTTTGGTCATATATAGTAGCTTAACTCCCTGTACAAATTTCTGGGACCATCTCTCATGAAAATGTTCAGACGACCATGAGATACATCGAAGCTGGTAATAAGAATCTGCGTTCTGCTATCGATTTGCTGGCAAAAATGCACCCTCTCGAAGTGCAAAGTCAAAATCAGAAATCCGCTAAGATTCCAGAAAAGTCACGGACGCACAGGTGAGCAATGAGAGAGAAACACGCTAAGTAATTGATAGAAATGGTGCGCTTAAGCGGAACAAGCTTAAACCAGCTTTTCGAGACACTAGCGGATTGGGAGACTGTATTGCAAGGGACTTCTAAAGTTTTCAAGCAAAGCTTTGCATCTACTCCGAGTTTGTTACCGGAGTTGTGACAGTTCTTTTTATATTCATCTGATAAATACTAGCGTGGGAGGCTTTGCCTCCCGCTTTTTTATATCCCCTCTTTTATAATCAATACAAGCAGCTCTTAAAAAGCTTACGCCCGTTTTTGTAAAGCGGAGCACTGTTTTCGCAGGGCTGTTTATTAAGGATTTTCTCATGAAAACAAACACACGCAAAAATAACAAACGCTATCCTTTCACGCTCAAACTCACTTTTGAAGAACGGGCAAAACTGGAATATTGGGCTGGTGGCTCACCATTGGCGGAATATATTCGTTCACGATTGTTTGACAGCACAGTTAAAAAACTCCACACACGAAACCGCCATCCCGTTAAAGATCACAAACCATTAGCTAAAATTTTGGCAATGTTGGGACAATCTCGGATTGCCAATAATCTCAACCAAATTGCAAAAGCCGTGAATAGCGGTTCCATGATTATTCCAGATGAAACAGAAAAAATAATTCAGGACGCTTGCAAAGCTGTTTTGGAAATGCGTGATGCCTTGTTCAAAGCATTGGGTTTAAATGTGGAGGATCGTTCATGATTTTGAAAGGTTCTCAACGCGGCGGAGCAACGCAACTGGCGGCGCATTTGTTAAAAACCGAAGAAAACGAGCATGTAGAAATCCATGAAATCAGTGGATTTATAGTGGATGATCTGCATGGTGCTTTGAAAGAAATTCATGCCATGAGCCGAGGTACGAAATGCAAACAATTCATGTTTTCGGTATCACTGAATCCACCGCAAAGGGAAAATACGCCGGTAGAATATTTTGAAAAGGCATTGACGGCCATTGAAGAAAAAACCGGATTAACAGGACAACCGCGCGTTATTGTTTTTCATGAAAAGGAAGGACGGCGACATTGCCATGCGGTGTGGTCGCGTATTAATGCAGAAGAATTGAAAGCAATAAACCTGCCGTATTACAAGATGAAATTACGGGACGTTTCAAAACAGCTTTATTTTGATTACGGCTGGAAAATGCCGGATGGTCTACGAGATGCACGAGAACGTGATCCGACTAATTACTCTCTTGCAGAGTGGCAACAAGCCAAACGGATTGGTGAAAACCCCAAGCTTACAAAGGCTGCATTTCAAGAATGCTGGGCAGTATCAGACAGTCGCAACGCTTTTACGCAAGCTTTAAAAGAAAACGGTTATATCCTTGCTCGTGGGAATCGGCGCGGCTATGTCGCCGTGGATTATTACGGTGAAGTGTATTCTCTATCTCGCTGGACGGGGCTAAAAACAAAGCAATT
>JAGLRU010000014.1 GCA_023136145.1 Alphaproteobacteria bacterium | reverse complement strand
ACAGCTCTGATTATGGTGCTGGTGGAGGTTCCGGAGGAGGTATCTGGCTGATTACTGGAACATTGGCCGGCACAGGTTCAATGGCAGTTAATGGCGGAAACGGAGGAAATCATTACAATGACGGAGGAGGCGGAGCAGGCGGAAGGATTGCGATTCACTACACTACCAATACTTACAGCGGCGCCAAAACTGCTTATGGCGGCTGGGGATATATTTACGGCGGGGCAGGAACGATATATACTAAATCATCTGTCCAGACTTATGGCGAGTTGTTTGTGAATAATAATGATCACAGCGGAGCGGAAACGCCCTTGCCTGCCGGCTCCTGGCAGTTTGACAATGATGCGGATGGAGTAACTAACAATGGCAATTTATTAATTCCTTCGGACGTAACCCTGGCTATTCCCGGCACTACCCCTGCAATTATCAGCACTAACGGCATCTTAACCAATTACGGCACGCTTGTTATGGCCAGCGCTACTGATTTAACTATTACCGGCAGTCTGGTGTTAAAAAGCGGCTCGATCTTTACCCAGTTGTTAAACAGTATGACTATAAACGGCACCCTGACCTTAAACGGGATTGATACTTTGCCTGATACCATGGATTTAACGATTAATGATGGAGGAATCTTAACTCACAATACAAACACGACCACTAAAGTCAACTACATTGACCTGACCTTAAACAGCTTAAATATTAACACCGGCGGCACGATCAATGTTAACGGGAAGGGCTACAGCAGAAGCAACGGCCAGGGAAAGGGAAGCGACTCGGGCACCGGCAGCGGCGGAGCAGGCTATGGAGGGAAAGGGGGAAATGGTAATGTCAGCACTGGCGGTATTAGCTATGGTTCTTTAACCAGCCCTACTGATTTAGGTTCAGGCGGCGGTGGAGTTGGCCTAGGCGCTGTTGGCGCTGGCGCAGTTAAGCTGATTGTTACGGGTACTACTACTATTGACGGCTCAATCACAGCTAACGGGAATAATGGCCTAACCACTGCATCGGGTAATGACCGCGGAGGCGGCGGAGGATCTGGAGGAAGTATCTGGCTGATTACCGGAACATTGGCTGGTACAGCCTCAATCACGGTTAATGGTGGAAACGGAGGAAATGATACCTATGGTGACGGAGGAGGCGGAGCAGGCGGA
>JAGLRU010000139.1 GCA_023136145.1 Alphaproteobacteria bacterium | reverse complement strand
AGAAAATGATCAATCGGTGTTTTCAAGGCACGACAAATATCAACCAGACGACTGACGCTGATACGATTGATACCACGTTCATATTTTTGAACTTGCTGAAATGTCAGGCCAATCGACTTTGCCAAATCCTCTTGGCTTAAGCCAAGAACAAGCCTTCGAGACTTCACCCTAGCTCCAACATAAATGTCAACTGGATTCGGCCCTGAATCTGCCGTTTTTATACGTGGCATTATATTCCTCCTAAAAATAAACAATATATGTGTTAATATAGCAACACAACCTGTATATGTCAACCGTATGTCAACATACAACTGTATTCAAGCTTTAATATCAATCTTTTTGGAATATTATGAAACAAATAAAAGCTATTTATTTTCACCAAAATTAAGGCTAAAAATGCAACTCACACAAGTATTCGGAGTATCACATGACAAAATCACACCTGACCGTTGCTATAACCAAATTGCCACACGCCAGAGAGCTAAATCTTCCGCGATATGCGACCGAACACTCCGCAGGTTTGGATCTGGAAGCAGCCATAGATACTCCCATCATACTGAAGCCGGGTGAACGCACACTTACACCAACGGGCATCGCGATTGCATTGCCGGAAGGATATGAAGCACAGATTCGCCCTCGCTCCGGCCTTTCCGCCAAAAACGGAGTAACAGTTCTGAATTCTCCCGGCACAATTGATGCCGACTATCGCGGCGAAATCAAAGTGATCTTGATAAATCTCGGAGCTGAGCCTTTTACTATTGAATGCGGAATGAGAATCGCACAGATGGTTGTTGCCCCCTATACCCGCATCCTCTGTAATGCCGTCGATAAACTTGACGAGACGGAACGCGGTTCCAGTGGCTTCGGCTCGACTGGCATTAAAAAAGCATCATAATGACGAAAAAACGCTGCCACTGGGTAGGAAAAGGCAAGGACTTCTACGATGAGTATCATGATTCTGAATGGGGCGTTCCTGTTCATGACGACCGAAAACATTTTGAATTCCTGATTCTCGAAGGTGCTCAGGCGGGTTTAAGCTGGGAAACAATTCTGAAACGGCGCGAAGGATATCGCAAAGCCTTTAAAGATTTCGATCCATCCAAAATCGCCCGCATGACGGATGGGGAACTTGAAAAACTCCTGAAAAATCCATCTATCATTCGCAACCGCCTGAAAGTCTTTGCGGCGCGTAAAAATGCCCACGCTTTCCTTGCAATACAAAAAGAATACGGCTCCTTCGACAAATATGTCTGGGAATTCGTCGGCGGCAAACCGATCATCAACGCACACAAAAACCACTCCGATATTCCAGTCACCTCAAAAGAAAGCGATGCCCTATCCGTGAATCTAAAAAAACGTGGCATGTCTTTTGTGGGTTCAATCATTCTTTACGCATATATGCAAGCGACAGGATTAATAAATAACCATCTAACGGAATGCTTTAGATACAGCATCTGCAAGAAAATGCAATAGAAGCGATCTATCAAAAGCCCTGTACATCTGATCCGCATCCCACCCGCAAACTTGTCCAACAAAGTAGAACCACCTCTGGTTGGTTACTTTTAAGAGCTAAACTTTCTCTTAACCTACTATCTCAAAAACCGGGGCCAGCATAGACGCTCAAAAATGATCAAAACCTTCATTGCTCAGACCTGATTCAACAACCCATTTTATCCATTATACCTAATTTTGATTTTAAACTTGACATATTTGTAAATGGTACATAATTATGTTTTACTTTGCATACAGTCGTATTTAACCATAGTTGCTTTTGAATGGCTAATAGCTTAGCTTTTTGGAATGAAGTTATGAGAAATTTATCTATTGAAAAACTGTCCGCTTCCATAAAGCTCACGATGGAGACATATTATATTGGAGATAAAGATGTTCGTCCTTGGGGTTATTATGTCGTTACGGACATCGGAATTACTGCCAATAACGAAGAATATTGCGAAAAAATTATTATCATAAAATCAGGGCGGGCACTTTCTTTGCAGTCCCATAATCAGCGACGTGAAACATGGACCGTTAAGAAAGGAATATTAACGGCATTACTGGATGGTAAGCGTCTGGAGATACTTCCTTATGAATCCGTATATATACCTACGGGAAGCATTCACTGCATGGCTAATCTTGGTAATGATGACTGTATCATCGAGGAAAGACAGGAAGGGATTTGCTATGAAAAGGATATCAATCGTTATATGGATGCTTACAACCGCAACATAGTAGAATTTATTTCTCCAGAAGCGATTGAAAGCTTCACTGCTTATATTGCGATTCTAGATGAAATCAAGAATATCCAAGTAAAGATAGCATAAGCTTGCTAGTACTTTATTTCCTTCTACTTTTTTTATTTTTGTCTTTCCGGCGTTTGCCTAAACTTTTTTTGCCGGAGTGACTGCGTGGTGTACCTTTCGATTTTCTATCTCCCGTTTCAATTATTTTAAATGTGATTTTTCCGCACATTGGGTTGGCTTCCAGAAGACATACGACGACAGGCTGGGAGAGGCGATAGGTGCGTCCGTATTTATTTCCGGTTAGTATATGGCGTTCTTCATCGTGAACGTAATAGTCGCGGGGAAGGCTTCTGATTGGTACTAAGCCGTCGGCACCGGATTCATCAAGCGTCACAAATAACCCGAAGTGTGTGACTGTTCCAATTTTACCTTTAAATTCATCGCCGACATTATTGCTAAGGTATTGGGCGGTGAATCTGTCCATTGAATCGCGCTCGGCTAGCATTGATCTGCGTTCGGTTATTGAGATATGGTCGGCTGTTTCATTTAGTGTTTCTGCCTCTGAATTTTCCAATCCCCCGATGCCGAGTTTATGGGATTTTACAAGCGAGCGATGCACCACTAGATCCGCATAGCGTCGGATTGGAGAGGTAAAGTGCGCGTATTTTTCTAACGCCAGCCCGAAGTGCCCGATATTGTCAGGGCTGTAATTCGCTGTGCTCTGTGTTCGCAGTAAAAGCGTGTGGACGAGTTCTTTGTCTGGTTTGTTGGCTGACAAAGTCAGGATACGGTTGATGTTTTTGGGATGCAGGTTTTCCGCCTTCGGTAGACTGTAACCGATTTCTTTCAGAAACGTGCGGGTACTTTCGATGCGGTCGAAGGCCGGTTTGTCGTGAACGCGATATAGACAAGGTGCTTTTTTGCCTTCCAGAGTCTCAGCTGCTGCAACGTTGGCAAGAATCATAAATTCCTCGACAAGCTGATGGCTTTCCAAGCGTTGACACGGCACTATTGAGGTAACGATGCCTTTCTCATTTATCAGAGCCTTGCGTTCCGGCAGGTCGATCTCTATGGCACCGCGTAAGCTTCGCGCACGTTTCAAAAGGTCGTAGGCTTTGTAGAGTGGTTTGATAACGGTTTCAAACAAAGCTCCGGTTATAGCATCGGGATAACCTTTATGAGCGTTTTCCACCTCTTCATAAGTGAGGCGCGCCGCCGAGCGCATAAGCCCGCGCGTGAATTTATGGGCGATAAGTTTTCCGTCTTTGTCGATCCACAGATGACAGGCGAGGCAGGCACGTTCGACTTTTGGCTTTAGGGAGCATAGGTCGTTGGAAAGCCGTTCTGGAAGCATCGGTACTACGCGGTCAGCGAAATAGGTGGAATTACCGCGCTCAAATGCCGTCTTGTCTAGTGCCGACTCCCGGCGCACATAGTACGACACATCTGCTATCGCCACTATAATATGCCAACCACCTGCGTTGGCGGGGTGTATATCCGGCTCGGCGAACACTGCATCATCGAAATCGCGTGCATCGGCACCGTCAATTGTTATCAATGGAATGGATCGCAAATCTTCGCGACCTCCGGAAAGGGTTGGTTCTTTTATGTTGTCGGCTTCTTTCAAAGTATCTTTGGAGAATTTGTCCGGGATACTGTGGGAATGAATGGCGATCAAGCTGATAAGTCGTGGGTCGTTTTTTTTGCCGAGATGGGCGGAGATTTTTACTAGGTTTCTTGAGCGTGGATATCCAGAGCCGGGAGGAATCCTCTCCACTGCCACCAGATCGCCATCATGAGCTTTTCCTGCGAACTTGCGTGGGACGAAAAAATCATCTTTGATTTTTCGATCGGTCGGTATGATGATTCCGCCGTCCTTGCAGTCCTTGAAAACGCCGATGATTCTTTCGTTTGGGTCATCCGGCTCGACGGTTTCTACTTGCCTTGTTTTTGACAGCGTGTTTTTATTTGCCCGTTTTTTTGTGTATCTTTTTTTATTTAAGGTCATACAAATCTCGGATCAATATAAACCAAAGGTTGCTGTATATCATAAGTGATCAGCTAATAGTTTGCGTTGATTGTGACCAATACTCACAGTCGTCATATGATTCATAAGACGCGTGGACACGCTTCCAGACCCCCGCGTAAAGCGGGGGTGACAAGGTGAAGAGTAAAGAGTGGTTTTTAAAAGTACCTTCAAGGTTTTTTCTTTTTCTTGCGCGGTTTTACAGTTGTTTTTTTCGAAGATTTTTTCGAAGGTTTTTTTATGGTTTTTTTCGGAGCGGATTTTTTAGCAGCGAGCAACTCCATTGCTTGCTCCAAAGTCACTTCTTCCGGTTCAGTTCCCTTGGGAACTGTTGCATTGATGGAACCGTGCTTGACGTAAGGTCCGAAGCGTCCTTTGTTGACGGTGATTGGTTTTCCATCGTCTGGATGGTTGCCAAGTTCTTTGATTGTGCCGAAACCGTTGCGGCTTTTGCTTTGCTGCGCCAGAAGAAAAACGGCGCGGTCGAGTCCGATAGCAAGAACTCCATCTGGATCATCCGCAGGGATAGATTTGAATTTTCCTTGATGCACCAGAAACGGCCCGAAACGCCCTATTGCGGCTTTAATCATCTCGCCTGTTTCGGGGTGCAGCCCCACTTCTCGCGGCAATCCAAGCAGCGCAATGGCCTTTTGCAAGTCAATATCTGCGGAATCCATATTGCGCGGAACAGGGGCGCGTTTTGGCTTTTTAACGGCTGGTTTTTTCTTTTTCTTACTCTTCTTTTTTCCCTTGCCCTTTTTGTCATCTGCGGAAGATTTTTCTTCCGGCTTGGAATCAGTTGTAGCTGCTGCTGTCTCGGCTGTTCCAAGCTGGATATAAAGACCGTAAGGCCCCCGACGAAGTGTAATCATCAGTCCAGTTTTTGGATCGAGACCAAGCTCTTTCGGCTCCATATCTTCACCACCGCTCGCGTTCCCGTCAGCGGCTTCTGAGAGTACGGGGCGGGTATATCGGCAATCGGGATATCCTGAACAACCGATAAAGGCACCGAATTTTCCGAGCTTTAGGCTTAGTTTCCCTTCGGTACATTTTGGGCAGACACGCACATTCTCTTCGCCTGCGTTTGGGTAAAGATATTTTTCAAGGTCGTGATCAAGAGCGTCGATTACTTCCGTGATGGTGAGGTCTTTGGTTTTGGCGACAGCCTCGGAAAAAGCCGACCAGAATCCGGTGAGAACTTCTTTATATTGAATGCCACCATCAGAGATTTCATCAAGTTGTTCTTCTAGCTTGGCGGTGAAATCGTATTCTACATACTGCCTGAAGAAATTGGATAGAAAGGCGGTGACAATGCGCCCTCGGCTTTCTGGGATGAAACGTCGCTGGTCGATTTTCACATACTCGCGATCCTGCAAAACTTGCATAATGCTGGCATAAGTGGATGGACGACCTATGCCAAGTTCCTCAAGTTTTTTGACCAGACTTGCTTCGCTGAAGCGGGGCGGGGCTTGTGTGAAATGCTGGTTCGGCATGATGTCGGAAAGTTTCAGCGTGTCGCCTTCTTTTAAAGGTGGGAGGCGGTGTTCTTCTTCTGCGGTGTCTTTTTCATCGTCTTCCGTTTCTTCATGGTAGAGCTTTAGGAATCCGTCGAAGGCAATGATTGAGCCAGTTGCGCGTAATACGACTTTTCCGTCGCTATTGATAATATCAACAGCAACTTGATCAAGCACGGCACTTTCCATCTGGCAGGCGATGGTGCGTTTCCAGATCAGCTCATAGAGCCTTGCTTCATCGTTATTGAGGTATTGAGCAACGGTTTCCGGTGTCCTGAAAATATCAGTAGGACGGATGGCTTCGTGTGCTTCCTGTGCGTTTTTGACTTTGGTTTTATATGCACGAGGACTATCAGGAAGGTAAGCATCTCCGAATTTGTTTTTAATAAGCTTGCGGGATGAATCGATTGCTTCGGTACTTAGTGTTACGCCATCGGTTCTCATATAGGTAATAAGTCCGACTGTCTCGCCTCCAATATCAACGCCTTCGTAGAGCTTTTGAGCGGTTCGCATGGTTTTGGTCGCGCCGAATCGGAGCTTGCGCGATGCATCTTGTTGCAGTGTTGAGGTGATAAACGGTGGGTAGGGGTTACGCCGAACCTGTTTTTTATCGATGGTGGCGATTTTATATTCCTGCCCCTTGATGCGACTGACGGCGGTATCCGCTGTTTGTTTCGAGCCGATGGTCATTTTCCCGATTTTTTTACCGTCCAGTGCTGAAAGGCGGGAGGTGAAGCTCTTGCCTTCCTTAGTTGTCATTAGTGTTTCTATTGACCAGTATTCTTCCGGCTTGAATATTTCGATTTCTGATTCACGCTCACAGATTAGCCGCAGCGCAACAGATTGAACGCGTCCTGCTGAACGCGATCCGGGCAGTTTCCGCCACAATATAGGCGAAAGAGTGAATCCGACCAGATAGTCCAGTGCGCGGCGGGCGAGGTAGGCATCGACCAGATTTTTGTCAACTTCGCGGGCGTGCTTAAAGGCATCTTGTACGGCTGATTTTGTAATCTCGTTAAATGCCACGCGCCGAATATTAACCTTATCGGCTATTTTCTTTTCCTTTAGATATTCGGTGACGTGCCATGAAATCGCTTCCCCTTCGCGGTCAGGGTCAGTCGCCAGATAAATGGTATCGACTTTTTTGGCATTGGAGAGGATTTCTTTGAGAGCTTTGGTGGAACGATCTCCCAGTTCCCACTGCATTGTAAAGTTGTTTTCTGGATCAACGGAACCATTTTTAGCAGGTAGGTCGCGGATATGCCCAAAGCTGGCGACGACCGTATAGTCGGAGCCAAGATATTTGTTGATGGTTTTTGCTTTGGCGGGGGATTCGACAATTACTAGATTATGTGCGGACATAATTTTCCTTTTTGGTGCTGGAATGCATACATTTATATGCGGTGCGCTTTTTGTTGTTTACTGAAAAATCCTCAAATGTCATCTCAAGCGAAGTGAAGAATGACAAAAATAGAGCTTTTTAGCAAACCGTTAAATAAGGTTTACCTTATTTCCAGGGTGTCGTTCAATACATCCTGCAAGTTCTAATTCCAGAATAACAGTTAAAACCTCATTTGCAGGTGCTTCAGCGGCTCGAATTATCTCATCCATCTGGACAGGAGTCGGGCTTAACATTTCCAGAATCTTAATCCTAAGCGATTCATCCGGTTCTTTTGCGAGGTTTTGGCTGAAAAGATTTGGTGCTCCTTTCCAAGGGTCAGCAGGTGGATCATTCATAGGACGCAAGCGCAGTGATTCTAATTCGCGGAGAATGTCATCAGCGGATGTTGCCATGTGTGCGCCGTCTTGAATAAACTTGTTGGTACCTTTGGAGCGTGGATCCATAGGTGAGCCGGGGACGGAGAAAACCTCGCGGTTTTGCTCTACCGCCATTCGTGCGGTGATAAGTGAGCCGGATTTCATTGCAGCTTCAACGATTAGAACGCCGAGGCTTAAACCAGAAATAAGCCGATTACGGCGGGGAAAGTGACGGGCGATAGGTTCCGTTCCAAATGGACTTTCGGCGATCACGGCTCCTTGTTCAGAAATCTGCCGGTAGAGCTTTTCATTTTCTCGTGGGTAAATCACGTCGATTCCTCCAGCTACAACAGCCACTGTACCAGTGTCGAGGGAGGCAGTATGCGCTGCAGTATCAATTCCACGAGCAAGGCCGGAGACGATCACATATCCTGTCGCTGCCACCTTGCGTGAGAAGTTCTCGGCGATCTTGCGTCCTGAAAGTGAGGCGTTCCGCGCTCCGACTACAGCCAGAGAAGGTTTTGATAAAATAGAAATGTGACCTATAACAGCGATAAGCGGCGGGGCATCCTCTATCTGTGCGAGCAACTCTGGATATTCCGGTTCGTCGCGTGCGATTAGGTGCGCTCCGGCTTTTTCGACTTGCGCAAGCTCTTTTTCGGCGAGATCGGTGGCGAAAGCCTTTAGTCCTCCCATCCTGCCTCCACGACGTGCAATGTCTGGAATTGCTTTTAAAGCTTCCTCCGCTGAACCAAAGCGTTCCAGCAGTTTATAGAAGGTGATGGGACCAATATTTTCCGTACGTGAAAGGCGCAGCCAAGCTAGCTTTTCTTTGTCACTAAAAGATTCCTTCGCCATTATGATGTTGTTTTCTTAATGTTGATTTTGCTTTCAATACCGTTCAAGAGACGCTTGATATTGGCATGATGCTTAACCCAGATCATAATGGCAAGAAAAGACATTACAAAGATAATCTGAAAGTCGGCGGTGAAGTACCAAGCAACAAATGGAGCCAGAGCAAAGGTCGTTAGTGCGGAAAGGGACGAATATTTTCCGATCATCGCTGTTATGAGCCAGATCAGGCAAAGAAGGATACCGACTTCCCACGATAGAGCGAAGGTGATTCCAAGCGCGACGGCAACTCCTTTTCCGCCCTTAAATTTCAGCCATACAGAAAACAGATGTCCGATAAAAGCACCCAGTGCCGTCATAACGGCGTAGTCCGTATGGAACAGCCCGGCGATAAGTACGGGGATTGTGCCTTTTAGACCGTCTAGCAGTAGAGTTAGGATAGCCAGCCATTTGCCCCCGACTCGCAGAACATTTGTAGCACCGATATTTCCCGACCCCGCCTTGCGAATATCCCCAATCCCCGCCATTTTTCCAAGCAACAACCCATAAGGTACGCTGCCGGAAAGATACCCGAACAAAAATGCGAGCATCACGAACAACCAGAGGACTGGGCTTTGTGTCAAAATCAAGGACATGAAGGGAGCTTTCTTTTTTGGCGTTTCTTGGCAAAGTGTTTAAGTTCAAACTCAATACTACTCATAATTCCCATTTATTGTCATCCCGAACGAATGTGAGGGATCTTCTTTGGTGCAATGAACCAGATCCCTCGTCGCGCTTCGCGCTCTGTCGGGATGACAATCTATGAGTTATCTTTAATCTAAGCTAGTCTAAGAAATAATCGCCTCCTTTTCTCATAGCCTCTTATCTCTTATACCTTGTCAGCAAATCCAGACATGCCATGCGTACGGCGATGCCCATTTCTACTTGAGTGGTGACTAGGCTGCGCTTTGGATTATCGGCGATGGTGGCATCAATTTCGGCTCCACGAAGAATCGGACCGGGATGAAGGACGACAGCATCCTTTTTCGCCCACGCTAGTTTTTCCTCTGTTAGGCCGTAAGATTTGAAATACTCATCACTGGTAAATGACAGGGATTTTTGCAAACGTTCTTCCTGAATACGCAGAACCATAACGGCATCGGCATCTTTTAGACCTTCCTGCATATCTGTAGTTGCGTTTTCGAGGTTTGGCGGCAGAAGCTCACTCGGTCCCACCAATTTGATGTGTACGCCCATTTTCTCCAGCAGCAAGACGTTAGAATGTGCAACGCGACCGTGGATAATATCTCCGCAGATGGCGATATTTAAACCATCTAGCCTACCGAAGTGACGACGGAGCGTAAGAGCGTCCAGCATTGCTTGTGTTGGATGTTCGTTTGTGCCATCGCCAGCGTTGATAACAGGGCATTCCATAATTTCAGCAGATGCGCGGGCGGCTCCTTCCTCTTTGGATCGGACGACGAAAATATCAGGACACAAGGAGTTAAGCGTTTTTAAGGTATCGATAAAGCTCTCTCCCTTTTTGATGGAAGAGCCTTCGGTTGTCATATTGATTACGTCTGCACCCAACCGCTTGGCGGCCATTTCAAACGACAGTCGCGTGCGGGTGGAGTTTTCGAGGAAAAGATTTATCATAACGAATCCCTTGAGCAGGGAATTTGTCTGCGGTCTGCGGCGATTTTGTACTACATAGCGTTCTGCTAAATCGAGGATAAATGAAATTTCATCAGCATTGAGTGCTTCGATCCCCAAAAAATCCCGATGAGAAAAAGACATTTTCGTACTGACTTTGTTTATTGTACTGTTTTGCAAGTTATATAACTCCTATGTTTTCCGTATTTATTTTATATTCACCCATTCGAACCCGAATTGATGCAGCATTACAACGGCAACCCCTAGGGCAAACCCCAAGCCTGCTGGTACGTTTACCTGAGCAAAAGAAGTATTATTTTCATCCATTTTCTTACCAGAAATAGCCATGTAGAGTCCATGCAATAATCCAAAAAATGCTCCGAGACTTAACGCTAGAAGAATGTCTTGATGTCCAAGACCAAGACCAGCAGCCGTCATAAATTTAACATCACCTAATCCAACGGAATCCGGCTTGTAAAATTTATTGGCAAAGACGCGGATTAGAAACAGCAGACCACCGCCCGCTAACCCACCCAGTAACGCATCAATTGGCGCGAGAAGTTGCCAATGCGTTGAAATATGAAAAGCTATAAAACTGAACGCGAGCGTGGCGTTTAGAGCGTCCGGTAATATGTATTCTTTGAGATCGCGATATGCCAAAGCAATAAGAAGGGAAAAAATTATAAGATATGAAAATACTGATAACATCTTCAACCCTAATTTCACGAAAATACTGAAACATTTATGCCACTGATTTCACTGTTATGCACGTTCTTTAAATTTGTTTTGTATCTTCTTTGAATCAGTATATATTTATAAAGAGATGGCCTTTTCAGTAAATACAGGGTCGTTAGTTTCTTATCGGGCTTCTTCGTAAGGTGGAGTCTTTAGAATCGGGCAAGGGGTTGTCTGAATGAAATTGAAGCCAGGGGGGATCTTTGAATCACAAGATGTGACGAGATTCGGAACGCATGGGGATGCAGCACACAGTTCTTGTTGTTGAAGATAACGATTTTGTCAGAATGCAGATTGTCTCCTTTCTCAAGGGGGCTGGTTATATCACGCTTGAAGCCACGGATGGTGACAGGGCGCTTGATGTCATGAGTAAGGATGTATCGCTGGCTGTTGTAGATGTACGTATGGAACCGATGGGTGGATTTGAGTTTATTGCTATTACCCAAGCGGAAGGATACAAAATGCCTGTTATCCTTGTGACCGGAGATCAAGACAGTAGTTTGCTTGAAAGAGCAGGTAAGCTTGGTGTTGCAACTGTTCTTATGAAACCGGTTCAGAAAGATAGGCTGGTTTC
>JAGLRU010000138.1 GCA_023136145.1 Alphaproteobacteria bacterium | reverse complement strand
GAGAGAAAAAGGAGATTTACCGCTATCGGACTTCAAGTCGAAGCGCAACAACTGACATAAGATTCTGTTCATTATGCCTCAGACTAAAACTTTTCTGCGCCAGAGCAGCATTATAATCAAAAGAAGGTTCAGAGTCGCAGCGACTACTGGATAAAGGGTTGTGGCTGGTGTGACTTTCTCTAATGCGAAAAGGGAGAGAGAAAATTGCATCGCACCTATAAAATAGGCTAGTGCTGGTTCTTCCCACGGTTTCATCCACGATTTTCTAAAAGTCGGATAAAAAGCCGCCACTTCAATTATCGAAACAATCATAATCGCCAACAGTGGATTACCAGTCATCTTCCAAACGGGGATAGCCAGTAGGGCGATAATAAACGCCATCCAATCACTTTTGGTTATATGCTTTTCTCCACAGAAAAAACTCACTCCAACAATAAAAAAAGCAACCAGTGTGGCTCTGCCGAGATTCCATGCACCGGGACCGGCTTTTTCAACAACCTGCACGGCAAAAGCAATAGACATCACTATTCCCCAAATAAGCCAAGAAAATAAATGTGGTTTAGTGGTTCCTTTGTAAATTCCCCATATATAGACAACAGAACAAATCATCCCCACCACAACTGATAATCCGCCAATAATTTCCTTTTCAGTCATATTTTAAATGTCTTTCGCTCTTTTAGAGAAGACTCTTTCAATTTCTATCAGCTGCAACGATAAAGTATTTTTGGTCTAAGAGCCAGTTTTTGACGTATCAAAGCCTGCATCCGGCTGACAGTATTCAGATTTGCGATGCCGATTTTTTCTGGCGTATTAAAAATCTCAGGCTCGAAATGTCGCTGAAAGGCAGTTACAAGCGTTTTCAAATCACAGCGGAGGTCATATCCGTATCGCGTTAGAAGAGATTTTATTTCCTCAGGATTCTGCCAGACTTCTTCAGCGTCAAGCTCATCACTTTCTGTTACATCCGGCCAAAGCCCGACTCCTTGTTGTGCCAAAGAAGCCCAAGGAAAATTTTCGCCTGGATCGCTTTTGCGCAATGGCGCGATGTCAGAGTGAGCTAACACATGATAGGGCAGTATTTTATGTCTCTCTAAAATATCGCGACATATATCCACCACGGTTTTTATCTGCACATCCGGGAAAGG
>JAGLRU010000137.1 GCA_023136145.1 Alphaproteobacteria bacterium | reverse complement strand
GGCGCCATGAAAAAACGCCGGGAAGGCATGCCCATAGAAACGACCGTTGAAGAATTAGTAATGTCTTATTATTAAACGAAAGCACTATAATCTTTAAACAACAAGCATATTATGGGGGCATCCTTTAAATGGAAGGGTGGCCTCTTTCTGTGAAATTAATTCAAATTTTCCACGAACAATTCATAAAATGTTCATTTTTATGTGTATAAATAGTTTATTGATTATGAGATGGTCTCACATTCAGTTTTTTTTGATATCTAAGAAATCAAACAGATAGGAGCTTCACATGAAAAAACAAATATTAGTTCTGGCCGCCATAGGTATTATTTCGTTATCCGCCAGCACTTACGCTCAAAGTCATAACGAGAATTCTACAAATGAACCTTACGCAGGTACTAAAGAGGACAATCAAATCAAGACATCTCCAAACACGCAAGAAACTTCCCACATGAATCTCAGAAAGAGACCCAACGACGTAGAGGACGAACCAACACTTAACACAGGGTTGTATGATGAGGATTAGGATGATTTTGATTATTAATCTTTAAACAACAAGCATATTATGGGGCCACCCTTTAAATGGAAGTGTGGCTCCTTTCTGTGAAATCATATAATCAGATGTACCATAACCTTACGATCAATCTTTGTTTATTCCACTATCGCGCTTTTCCTTTTTCTCCTTCAAAAACTTTATGGCTGTCCTGTAACCGGCTTTACCAGTCTTAATCCCCGCATCAAGCAACTTATCCTGCATGATACCCACGATAATAACCTGAGCCAGAAAAAACCCACCAACGCCGCCCACAATTATGCCCGCCAGTGCGCACACGACACCAATCAACGCATTATACCCGAAATGCTCCGCCCCCCAGTAACCGCCGATTCCTCCAAAAACAAGGCCGGACACAATCAAAGCGAAATATAAAATGACCGTCTTAATAGCAAGGCGATAGCTAGTCTTGCCATAGTTGACGGCATGCTTTCTGATCTTTTCTTTATCAATTTTTATGTATTTCTTCAAACAATCCTCCATATAAGCACTAAAGCAACGGTTAATGAATTGGTTCCTTCTGGCTACAAAACACATATACAAAAGTTAGCGAAATCAGATGGTTGTCGCTGTTTTAATAGTAATTAAATTCAGTTTTGATTATTTATCATTTGGTTAACCCTTTACCTTTAGAATCAATAGAATAGGGAGAGTTCTTGATTTTACTGGATAGCTGGGGGGTTAGCCATGCCAAAAGACGTGTCAAGTGATATCAGAATAGAGCCTGTTGCCGGAAAACCTGTCGAGCTTCCCAATGGCCATTTTATCGCCAATGCCGAGATGACTCGCGTGGGTACAGACCTTCATCTATCCTCGCCTGATGGACAAACAATTGTGGTTGAAGGTTATTTCACACAAGACCCCGCTCCCGATCTCATCACTGCCGATGGCGCACGCATGTCCCCACAGCTAGTGGATTCTTTTCTTCCTCCTGAGCATATCGGACAATACGCATCTTCCGGTCAGATCATCAACGATGCCAGTGCCGCCGGAAAAATAACCGAAGTGATCGGAGAAGCTCATATAGTTCGCTCTGATGGAACACAAATACTAGCCACAATCGGCACACCTGTTTTTCAGGGAGACGTGATCGAAACGTCAAAAACAGGTGCTGTAAATATCCTATTTGCCGATAACACGACATTTGCAGTCAGCGAAAGTGCACGACTAGCCGTGGATCAGTTTGTCTATAACTCCGCCGAACAGTCCGGCAGTTCTTTCTTCTCCATGTTGCAAGGCATGTTCGTTTACACCAGCGGCATGATCGGTAAAAGCGATCCCGGTAACGTCAGCATCGAAACACCAGTCGGTTCCATCGGTATTCGTGGAACAGTCGTCGCAGGAGAAATACTTCCAGCTGGTCAGGAAAGCAAAATAACCATTCTGGACGGAGCCATCGCCCTCACCAACGACAGCGGCACGCAGGAGTTAAACACCAGCTTCGCCACCGTATCTCTCAACAGTTACCAAAGTGAGCCCGTGTCCATCCAGATGGATGCACAGACTTTCAGCACAACCTACAGCTCACTATCGTCAGTAGCGGGCGATACGCTTAACCATTTTAACGGCACTATAGAATCAGCAACACCTGCCGAATCGTCAACGGAGGACATAACAGCACCCGCTGAAACGCCAACGGAAACAGAACCAACAGCCGACACAGCGGAACCGACCGCCCCTGCAACGGAAGCTACT
>JAGLRU010000136.1 GCA_023136145.1 Alphaproteobacteria bacterium | reverse complement strand
AAGAATTCTTCCACACCTTTAATGCTCTGATTGATCAAAATAAGCAGGTTATTGTTTCGGCGGATAAATCTCCATCTGATCTAGAGGATATGGAAGAGCGTTTGCGTTCCCGCTTAGGTTGGGGATTAGTTGCGGATGTTCATCCGACCACCTACGAGCTTCGTCTTGGTATTTTAGAGCAGAAGCGTGAGATGTTGAAACGTGAGATTCCTCAGAATATTTTGGAATTTCTGGCTCATAAGATTACTTCTAATGTGCGTGAACTGGAAGGTAGTCTTAATCGAATTATTGCACATTTCGAGTTAACCGGATGCCCTATTACGATAGAGGGAGCGCAGGATTTATTGCAAGACCTCTTGCGTGCGAATGATCGTCGTGTATCGGTGGATGATATTCAGCGTAAGGTAGCAGAACATTACAATATTCGCCTTAGTGATATGCACTCTCCCCGTCGTGCACGTATGGTGGCGCGTCCCCGTCAGATCGCCATGTATCTTTCCAAGATTTTGACGGAGCATTCCTTACCTGAAATTGGGCGGAAGTTCGGTGGTCGTGATCATACGACTATTATGCACGGTGTTCGCAGGATTGAGGAGCTTTCCGCAGCCGATAGTAGCATCAGGGAAGATGTTGAACTGTTGAGGCGAGCACTCGGCGGGCAGATTTTATAAAGCATATAATACGTTTGATTTCTGCCACATTTTGTAAGCTCTGTGGTACGATTTGTCATGAAAAAAATCATGGGTATCGAGACAAGTTGTGATGAAACCGCCGTTGCGATTGTAACGGAGGAAAAGGAGTTGCTCGTTAATCTGATTTTGAGTCAGCAGGAGCATATCGCTTTCGGCGGAGTGGTTCCAGAAGTGGCGGCGCGTGCGCATTTGAATCATATCGATGTGATGATTGTTGAGGCTCTGAAAAAAGCTAGGCTGATTTTTTCGGAGCTGGATGCTATTGCTGTCACCGCTGGTCCCGGGTTAATTGGCGGAGTGCTTGTTGGTGTTATGACGGCGAAGGCGATTGCTGCTGTTCACGATCTACCTCTGATAGCTGTCAATCATCTGGAGGGTCATGCTTTGACAGTGCGTCTGACGGAAGATGTACCTTTTCCTTATTTGTTGTTGCTTGTTTCCGGCGGTCATTGTCAGCTTTTGATTGCTGAAGGTGTTGGAAAATATAAACGTCTTGGAACCACGTTGGATGATGCCGTTGGAGAAGCCTTCGATAAAACTGCGAGGCTTCTGGGGCTTGGCTATCCGGGCGGACCTGCAGTGGAGATGATGGCAAAAAATTGCGATGATTCTGATCGTGCGCTTAAGAAATTTCCTTTGCCGTCGCCGATGGTTGGCAGGGAGGGTTGTGATTTTTCTTTTTCCGGTTTAAAAACTTCCGTGAAGCGTATTGTGGATAAATTGCCTGAGAAAATTGATCCACGTGATGCAGCGGATATCTGTTACTCCTTTCAGAATAGCGTTGCCAAAATCCTTAATGACCGCACTGGAAACGCTATCAGGCAATATCTCTCTTTGCATCCAGAGCAGAAAAGCCCATCTCTCGTTGTGGCGGGTGGGGTGGCGGCAAACAAGATGTTAAGGAACTCGCTTGAATCCTTAAGTGCAGAATATAACATTAGCTTTATCGCACCGCCTCTTTCTCTATGTACCGATAATGCAGCGATGATTGCGTGGGCGGGTATGGAGAGGTTTCTTCTCGGAATGACCGATCCTCCCAGTTTTCCTGCAACTCCTCGCTGGCCATTGGAGTCTTTGGTGGGTCAGGGCTGAGGCGGTAGGATTTTAATTCGGCTGGAATTGTCGCATTGCTTTAGCACCGTTCGTATGTCTTCTTCCGTCCGTAGACCAATGCACCCCGCTGTGGGGCTGAAGTCAGGCTGTGCTAGATGCAGGAAAATTGCGCTGCCCTTTCCCGCTATAACTGGATCGTAATTGTATCCGATCACTGCCACAATATTGTAGAGGTTATCCTCCCGTGTCATGACCTCATGTGATGCATTGTGTGGCAGTTTGATTTTTTTGTTGTAATCGGGATGCTTTGAATCATCACACCAGCCGGTTTCCGGGGTCAGGATTTTAACAGGTAATCTGGTTTCCGGTCTCGACACACGGTCAGCGCGGTAAAACACCTCGCGCAACGAAAAATCTCCCAACGGTGTTTTTCCGTCGCCTTCTTTTTTATCTATCGTCTTGGCGACTCCGTTACGTCCAAGCGTGCAATCGAAAGATTTCCCGTCAATTTCCAGTGTTCCCGTAGTCGCCGTCATAGATTTTGTTTTTACGATGATATTTATGATGCTCTCCCGAATATAAAATCCCAACTGTCAAATAGAGCTTTGTCTAGTTCGGGCATGGAAGCCTCGATACCAAGAGCTTTAAGCGATGTTACGCCATATCCTTTGATTCCACATGGGACAATTCCGTTGTAATGGGATAGGTCGGGGGAAAGGTTGATTGAGACTCCGTGATATGTCACCCATCGCCGCACACGCACTCCAATGGCTGC
>JAGLRU010000135.1 GCA_023136145.1 Alphaproteobacteria bacterium | reverse complement strand
CGTTTTTCAACAACGATAAGAGCATGCAGCAACGCCGTTCCTGTCAGCCACGGCATAAAAGCTGCATTTTCAACAGGGTCCCAATACCACCAGCCTCCCCAGCCGAGCGTATAATAAGCCCACCATGAGCCTCCAGCGATGCCAAGCGTTAAAAATGACCAAGCAGCGAGAGTCCAAAGCCGCACCAAACGCGCCCAGACAGCATCTACCTTCCCTGCAATCAACGCGGCAATAGCAAATGAGAACACCATCGAAAATCCTGTATATCCGAGATAAAGAACAGGAGGGTGAAATGCCAAACCGGGATCTTGTAGTAACGGATTCAAACCATTGCCATTCAACGGCACAGGATAAAGGCGGGCAAAAGGATTGGAGATAAAAATGATAAAGAGGAGAAACCCAACTGAAATCATAGACTGCACTGCCAGTGCGCGGGTACGCAGCACCGTTGGAAATTTGCTCCCGAAAACCGCCACAGTCATGCCGTAAATTGTAAGAACAAGCTCCCAAAGCAGCATGGAACCTTCGTGATTACCCCATACGCCCGACACCTTATAAAGCAACGGCTCATCGGCATGGCTGTTAACGGCTACATTAAGCACAGAAAAATCACTGACGACATGGCAATACGTCAACGCTCCGAAAGCTATCGCCACAAGCACAAACTGGATGATGGCGGCTGGCTTTGCCATACCCATCAATATCCGATCGCCGCGTGCCGCCCCAATCATAGGAAAGACCGCCTGAACAACAGCCGCAGAAAGAGCAAGGATAAGAGCAAAAAAACCTATTTCAGCTATCATGTGCACACTAGAGTTCGAATGACAGTTATTTTTCTATATCCCTATTGGCAGCTTTTCCGGTTCTCGGAAATTTTTATGCTGACAATAATATTTCAGATCAAGCAACGCTGGAGTTTCCACGCAAAGCTGTTTCTTTTCTTCATCAGTAAGGATGGTGCAGGCTTCAATTTCACGGATAAAGATTTGATATGAATTAAAAATAGAATCATCTTTACAAACATATTCTTTAAAAAAGTTTTGATATTTTTCACAATAACTTTCTGCCTCCGATAGCTGTTTATTTTTGCCATTACGCTCTTTTATTTTTTGTTTAATTAATTCTAAGACAGGTTGACTTGCTTGTCTCACAATATCCCCCAGAATATATTTGTGCCATTCTCCTTCAGGAAAAATATTTTCAATTTCCTCTTCAGAGAATTTCAACGAGCGCATAGCTTCTTCAACATTAATTTTAAAATCATGTTTTTCCTTAAAAGAAAATCCTGATCCCCATCTGCCCATACTTGCTACGGTCGTAACGGTCGGACTCAATAGCAACTTTGCTAGATTACGCAAGTCTTGAATAACAACATCGGCTTCGCTAATTTTTTCCCGTAGTTCAGCTTTTAGACCAAACACGGAGAACCCTGACAGGCTATCGCGAAAAGCCATCAGAAACATAACGATGGAGTATGCGAAAAGGGTGATAACCTTCCCTTCCGTCAGGGAAGCAAATTCATGCAGGGCATAGCCCAAAATACCCATTCCAGCAGCAAAGAAGGAGATGCTGGAAAAGGCATTCGCAATAGTGGTTATTTTTTTCATGTTTTAAACCCAATAAATATCCATATGAATCATTAGTTTTATATCATGGCATCGGATTTTCTTACAAAAATAAGATTTGGTCTGACAACAGCTTTGTTTCATACTTCCGTTAACAGCCACAAAAAAGAGAAAACGGAATCTCATGACAGGACAATACGTTAAAATTGAAAAAATTGCATATACTTATGGCACTCGTTCCTTGTTTTCTGATCTCTCTTTTAACCTTCCTCATGGATGCGTCTTGCAAATTATGGGCAAAAACGGCAGTGGAAAAACTACACTGCTTCAATTGATTTCCGGAATCAAAACCTGTCAGGAAGGAACTATTTTCTGGGACAAAACAATCCATTACACCTATATAGGTCACAAGAATGCGATCAAAGGCGAGTTATCACCAATAGAAAATCTCAAACTGTATAATCCTTCTGACAACAAATGCCGTCAAGCTCTTGAAATGATTGGACTGGAACTCAGACACCACCTACGCCCCTGTTATATGCTTTCGGCGGGACAACAACGCAAAGTCGCCTTAAGCCGTCTTTTTCTATCAGACGCACACGTATGGCTTCTGGACGAACCATTTACAGCACTGGACGAAAACACCAAAAACCGTATGACCCTTCATCTGGAAAAACATACGAGTAATGGAGGCAGTGCTATTATAGCAGCCCATGAACCACTGAAAATTCAAAAATCTGTTATTAAAAAACTGGTTATAAAATGACCCCATCACGCTATTTTATTTTCTGTTTGCGTCTGCTTCTGCGACAACGGCGAGAAGTAGCACTACCACTGTTTTTCTTCCTAATCGTATTGAGCCTCTTTCCGATGGTCTTTCCAGCCAAAGACCTTCCCTCGTTGGCACCTGCTGTGCTTTGGATTACTGCGCTCCTGTCCATTTTACTTTCTCTAAACAATCTCTTCCGCGAAGACGTAGAGGACGGCTTTCTGACGCAGCTTCTATTATCCCCTGCTCCTCTAAGTTCACTTATCGCAATGAAACTGCTAGCGCACTGGATAGCATACGTTCTGCCACTATTTATTGCCCTACCACTATTTGGGCTGTGGTACCGCGTTCCTACAGAAAACCTTCTGGTTCTGGCATCCTCCCTCGCTCTGGGTACACCGAGTCTATTGATTCTCGGAGCTATCGCCGCCGCCCTCTCCGCCGGATTAAAGCAAGGCGGAATACTGCTAATGCTAATTACCCTGCCACTAGCAACCCCAATCCTGCTTTTCAGCCTAACCATAACGGACATGGCAGCAAACGGACTTTCATATACTGCTCCGGCATATTTCCTACTTGCAATGGCGATAGTTTCGGCTAGCCTCGGCCCATTGGTAATTTCTGCCTCATTACGCATAAGCATAAGTTGATATGATTAAACATTACGACTCTTTGAAAATCTTTTATCCTCTTGCTGGCAGACTGATGCCATGGTTTGGATGGGCATTTGCGCTTTTGGGTATATTTGGTCTTTACTGGGGTCTGTTTCTCGCACCCATAGATGCCGTACAGGGAGAAGCCTACCGGATCATGTTCGTCCATGTACCCAGCGCATGGATGTCCCTGATGATCTATGCCGTTATGACGATCTGCGCAATAACGATCCTACTCCGACGTTCAAAAATCGCTGAGTACTGGCTGCTCAGCAGTTCTTCCATTGGTGCTTCCTTTACGTTCCTAACTCTTGTCACCGGCTCACTTTGGGGCAGGCCGATGTGGGGAACTTGGTGGGTATGGGATGCAAGGCTTACTTCTGAACTGATACTTTTATTCGTTTATCTTGGAATCATCGCGCTGGGAAATGCCATTCCTGAAAAACGCAAGGCAGCACAAGCGGTAAGTATGCTAACAGTTGTTGGCTCCATCAATCTTCCGATCATCAAATTCTCGGTGGACTGGTGGACAACACTCCACCAGCCAGCAAGCATTTTTCGCGCTGGCGGTTCCGCTATTCATCCGATGATGCTCACGGCTTTATTGCTGATGGCAGCATCTTTCACCTGCTATTATTTCTGGCTGATACTCTGGCGTGTGCGTATTCAAATAAGGGAAAATAAACAATGATGAGTTTTTTGGAAATGGGCGGATATGCCGTATATGTATGGTCAGCTTATGGCGTTACGCTGCTTGTGTTGGCTTTAAATATCCTTACTGTGTTTTTGGATGATTCAAAAACAACCGCCCCTTAAGGTTTCGCTATGCTTGAACGCCTTTATAAAAGACGGATCGCTTATATTCTTTTCACACTTCTTTCCCTGACAGTGGCAGGCTTTCTTGTGATAAAAGCCTTCAGGGAAAATCTGCTTTTCTATTTTGTACCAAGCGATATCAAAGCCGGAAAAGCACCGATAAACCACACTTTTCGCCTTGGCGGACTGGTGGAAAAAGGCAGTGTAACAAAAGAAGGGCTGACCGTGTATTTCACAATAACTGATACACATGAAAAAATTTCCGTCACCTATACCGGCATTTTACCAGACCTTTTCCGTGAAGGTCACGGCGTGATTGTACGCGGTCAGATGAAAGACTCAAATCTTTTCACCGCAGAGGAAGTGCTAGCCAAGCATAACGAAAAATACGCTCCGCCGGATATGCCTTAAGACCCATTCAGAACATAAAAAGAAAAACCCCCGCAAAAGCGGGGGCTTCCTTTATCGCATCGATTTTCCTGCAATCTAAAATCTAGTAGTCGCGCGCAGGATGCCGTTATGTGCGGCATAGTCGTTTTTGTAAGTAAAGTCATAGCTAGCTGACACGTCCCAGTTGGCCGCAGTCATCCAAGTCATGCCCATACCAGCATTGAAGGCACTACGTGCAAGATCGGCACTGTTAGCATTAAATGCCGTAGATGCAGGATCTCCAGTAAAGGATGATGTCGTATCCACACTGTCGTC
>JAGLRU010000134.1 GCA_023136145.1 Alphaproteobacteria bacterium | reverse complement strand
CAAAAATGAAAAATAAATGGCGGAGACGGAGGGATTCGAACCCTCGATACCGGTATAACCAGTATAACGGTTTAGCAAACCGTCGCCTTCAGCCACTCGGCCACGTCTCCACAAGAAGGCTTTAGCGAGCTATGCTATATTAATCTTTCAAATAATTAAAGCCCCGTTTTTGCCTTCAATAACTATAATACTGTAATATGACGAACTTCTCTTTACCTCGCGGTTATCTATGACTATCATTTGATACCTTTAAAGACTTGGAATTAGTAGCCAAATGACGCTTTTCGCCTTTGCCATGGACGATGATGACCCAGTGGAAATTTTCACTCGTTTCCGCGATAAACCTTATAGCCTGTTTCTGGACAGTGCAGACAAAGAGCATCCATCCGCACGCTACAGTTTTATCGCCTGCCAGCCTTTTGAAACGATTGAATCCAAGTCTGGTCAGATAACTATCATTAACCGCTCTGAGCGTCTTTCATTTCTTGGTGACCCTTTTTCAACAGTCAAAGAACGGCTGGCAAAGTGGAATATAAACGTCCCACAACGCTATGATCTACCTCCCTTTCAAGGCGGTGCCGCCGGATTCTTCGGTTATGATCTCGCGCAAGGACTTGAAAAACTTCCTACCCTTCCGTCAACATCCAAAATACCCGATATGACTGTTGGTCTTTACAATCAAGTCGTCGCTTTCGATCATCATAAAGGCAAAGGCTGGTTTATAATTCATGCAGCAGATGAAAAAACGGCAGAAACCGAATACAAGCGTTTTCTCCATCAGATCGATGCAAAAGGTGTGGGCTTCGTCGCATCATCTTTTCAACCGGAATGGTCGTCCCCTTTTACGAGCCAAAGCTATGAACAGGCAGTCCGCCAAGTCAGCAATTATATACACGCGGGCGACATTTTTCAAGCGAACCTCTCGCAGCGTTTCGAAGCAACAATACCGCCGGATTTCGATTCCTTCACCCATTACTGCCATTTGCGACAGGTCAATGCTTCACCATTCGCCTCCTATATGAATTTTGGCGACTTTCAACTATCGTCGGCTTCTCCTGAACGGTTCCTTTGCGTGCATAGCAAACAAGTCGAAACAAAACCCGTCAAGGGAACTCGCCCACGTCTACCCGATCCAAACAAGGATAAGGAAATGATGCGAGAGCTTCTTATCAGCGGGAAGGATCGTGCCGAAAACATCATAATTGTTGATCTGCTGCGTAATGACCTGTCGAAAGTATGCGGGGATTTCTCCGTTGACGTATCGCAACTCTGCGCACTGGAAAGTTTCGCCGCCGTTCACCACTTAGTATCGACTGTGACAGGCACACTCCGTACCGGACAAACACCCGTCGATCTTCTACGTGCCTGCTTTCCGGGTGGGTCAGTCACAGGAGCACCGAAAGTGCGGGCGATGGAAATTATAGCGGAAATGGAAGGCGTTCCTCGCGGCTCCTATTGCGGTGCCCTAGGATATATTGGGTTCAACGGTTCAATGGATACGAACATTGCCATTCGCACGCTGGTCTACGAAGGTGATAAAGTTTGGTTCAACGTAGGTGGTGGCATCATCGCCGATTCCACACCTTCGGATGAATATCAGGAAACACTAGATAAAGCCTCGGCTATTTTCGGAAGTTTCAGATGATCCTGCTCGTTGATAATTATGATTCCTTCGTTTACAACCTGTCCCGCTACACTGGACAGCTTGGGCGACAACGTCAGGTGATGCGTAATGATGACATCAGCCTCGTTGAACTTATCAACAATCCGCCCAAGGCAATTATCCTGTCACCCGGCCCCTGCACACCAACCGAA
>JAGLRU010000133.1 GCA_023136145.1 Alphaproteobacteria bacterium | reverse complement strand
CGCTTGCTAAGGTTAATGTTCCTGAAGTAGTAGCTGTCCCTGACGCTTTATTTACTGTGAGGGTTCCTGTGGGGAAGTTATCACTCGTTAATGTTATTGTCTGGGCGTTTGTTCCTGAGAAGGTCATGTTCGCGTTTCCCTGGTTAAAAGAAGCGCCTGCTGTTACATGACCTTCTGCTTCTATCATTCCTGTATCAACCTCACCGTCTGTAAGATTAAGTGTGCCTGTAACTACCATTGTATCGCCACTTGTTATGGTGAGGGTATCGGATACATCCGTTGTTTTGTTGATTGTTACGTTGTTAAAGGTCTCTGTTGTAGCTACATTATAGGTTCCGTCCGTTGTTCCTCCGAATGTTACTGTTCCTGTATTTTCATTGAAGGTTCCTCCTGACTTGGTAAAGTTGGTGTCTACCCTAAGTGTACCGCTTCCGCATGTAAGGGTTCCTCCTGATTGGGTATAGTCACCTGTAACTGTGAGGTTATTGTCATTCATATCTAATGTGCCCAGGGTAAGATAGAGATCATTACTTACTGTTAAATCATCTTGAAGTGTCCACTCGCCTCCGGCGTTATTGAGCTTTAGATCACAGAAGTCATCCGCTCCAGAGGATGAGGTTGTGATAGTTTTTCCTGTTGAAGACGCGTCAAAGAGTACTCTTCCTGAGTTATGTGTAAATATGCCTGTTCCTGATATCTCCCAGCTGCCTCCCGCTGTAAAAGATGTGTCATCAAGGGCAGCCGGAGCGGATAGGGTTCCTGATGATACTGTTACGTTACCGCCTATATCAAGGTCACAGGAGGCGTTACTCGCGTTAAGGGTTCCTCCGTTTATAAGGAGATTACCGGTTGTGGTAAGGTTGTTTGTTGAGGTGTCTAATGTGCCGTTTGTTAGGGTTAGGTCATTAGCTGCGGTTATTGCTCCATCTGAGGTGTAGGTGCTTCCTGATGAATTAAGTGTAAGGTTGTAATACGAAGAGAGCGATGAAAGAAGGCTTGTTGTTATTCCTGTTCCGGCATTATAGGTTATTGTTCCTCCTGAATTAGTCCATGTTCCAGCGTTTTTGACTATGTCTGTTGTTGTGTTGTCTGATTCTATTTCTAAGGCGCCGCTTGATATTGTTACACTATCTCCTGAGGCATCTCCAAAGGTAACTATACCTGTTCCTGTTTTTAATGTTCCTCCGTTTATTGTGGCACTGCCGTTTATTGATAGAGCCTCGTCGTTTGTGTCTAATGTGCCTTGTGTAAGATAAAGATCATTGCTTACTGTTAACTCATCCTGAAGTGTCCAACTACCGGAAGAATTATTAAATTTAACGTCATAGAAGTCATCCGCTCCTGTGGATGATGTTGTGATGGTTTTTCCTGTTGAAGACGCATCAAAGAGTACTCTTCCTGAGTTATGTGTAAATATGCCTGTTCCTGATATCTCCCAGCTGCCTCCCGCTGTAAAGGATGTGTCATCAAGGGCAACCGGAGCGGATAAGGTTCCTGATGATACTGTTACGTTACCGCCTATATCAAGGTCACAGGAGGCGTTACTCGCGTTAAGGGTTCCTCCGTTTATAAGGAGGTTACCTGTTACGGTGAGGTTGTTTGTTGAGGTGTCTAATGTTCCGTTTGT
>JAGLRU010000132.1 GCA_023136145.1 Alphaproteobacteria bacterium | reverse complement strand
TGTTTACAATCGACGCAACGCACAGTCCGACCAGTAGCACCCAGATTATCCGGGTTCAGCTTGTATTGTGCATTACACTCAGAACACGTTAGGATCATAACCGCCTCGAAAACTTTATTTCGGCAGGATGTAATATTTTTTTCAATAGTATTTGAATGGTATCCAACCCTGAATAAAGATACCATGCAAGAATTAAATTTTGAGAGTTTTATTATGCGCAAAGTCCTGATATTATGACGATATTGAAACTTTTGACAGAATGACAAGAGCGGGACAGATGGCTTTAGTCAAATTCTCCAGCGTAGGTTTGCGGTACGGCACAGGTTCGGAAGTGCTGCATGATGTCAATTTCGAGTTGGAAGCTGGAACATTCCATTTCCTGACAGGCCCCAGCGGTGCTGGCAAAACATCCTTAATGAAACTTCTTTACCTCGGTCAAAAACCGACACGCGGCATCATTTCCATGTTTAGCAATGATATGTCAACAATGCCCCGCAAGAAAACACCGGAGATTCGCCGTCAGATAGGTGTGGTCTTTCAGGATTTCCGCCTACTCAACCATCTCTCCGCCTTCGATAATATCGCACTTCCTCTGCGAGTATCAAATATACCCGAAGCGGACATCAAAAAAAACGTCACGGAGCTTCTGCGCTGGGTGGGTTTAGGCGATAAAACGGACTCCCGTCCGCCAACACTTTCCGGTGGCGAGCAACAGCGCGTTGCCATAGCCCGCGCCATCATCAACCGCCCCAAGCTCCTGCTTGCGGACGAACCAACGGGAAATATTGACTCTGATATCGGCATCAAGCTTCTTTCACTTTTCGAGGAGTTAAACAGACACGGAACCACCGTCCTTATCGCCACCCACGACGAAGACATTGTCCGCCATTTCCCCCATCCGCAAATGCGTTTGGAAGAAGGCACTTTCCTCAGCACCAGTCCGAAAACACGGTCAGAGGCAGCGTAGAGATGATGTGAAATCATTGCGTAGAACGTCTAATTCCTCGGTATGATGAAAAATGAGGTTTTTAGAAATGCCCTTAATTTCAATTATAGCTGTCAAAGAGCAAATCTATATTCCGAATCTTGACAAGGGAGCTGCTTTCTTAACAGCTGCAATAGATTCTTTGATTTCATTTGCTACATCACTAGAATTTTCTACAATCTTCGCCAAAACAATCGGATGTAGAAGTCTCTTTGTCACAGCTTCTTGAAAAAAACCATCCTTATCATCCAGCGCAAACTTCGCCAAAAAACCCGGATTTGTGATCCTCCCTATTGCGGCTTCGCGCCCAAAAAAATCATTATTAACATTTATCACAAACTTCTCCAAAAAACCCTGATCTGTGATCTTCTTTACTACTGCTTCGCAAACTTCCCAATTATCATCATTTATTGCAATCTCCTTCAAGACATCCTGACCTGTAATTTTCTCTACCGCAGCTTTGCGAACTTCAAACAAAACAGCATTTCTTGCAACATCCGCCAGAATATCCTGATCTGTGATTTTCTTTACCGCAGCTTCGCAAACAACTTGCTGTCCATCACTTATTGCAACCTTCCCCAGAAGACCCTGATCTGTGATTTTCTCTACCGCCGCTTCGCAAGCAGACCGCTGTCCATCACTTATTGCAACATTTGCCAGAAGACCCTGATCTGTGATTTTCTCTACCGCCGCTTCGCAAATACAATCACGACCATCACTTATTGCAACCTTCCCCAGAAGACCCTGATCTGTGATTTTCTCTAACGCAGCTTCGCAAGCAATAATATGACCATGATTTATTGCAACCTTCGCCAGAAGACCCTGATCTGTGATTCCATCTACCGCAGCTTTGCAAACTTCCCAATCCTTATCATTTGCTGCATCATTTATTGTAACATCAGCATCAATCCTATAAGTTTTTGCAATCTCCGCCAAAACATTCTGATCTTTGGTATCTTTTACCATATTTAAGCGGGCTTCTAAAGTACCCTTCCCACCATCTGCTATTTTAGAAAAAACATCTGCTAATTTCATCGAATCCTCCTGTTTGTTTTAACATAAGTTTAAAGAACAATATACTATTATCATAACTTTTTTATCATAACTCGCATTAATACGCAATAGAAACTTTTGCGTTGTGGTTCGTTGGTTTTTTTTAATCATCTTTTGGATTGTATTCCCCAATGCTTGCGACACTCAACCATTAGGGCATTTTTCCCACAAACGAACACTGATACACATTGACTCTTTATGGGATTTTTATCATGAATAGTAGATGCTACAAAAAATAGGAAATATCCTCGAAAGCATAAATGTACATCAATGGGATAATCACCTAAAATATGTCACGGAAAATTTTTAAAAAGTATGGTTATGATATTTCACTGGACGAAGGCGTTGGGGCGCACTTGATCTGCTGGGTAACGGGACTTATGATCTTTTTCGTCACTCTAATGATGGCTGTCAATTTCGGGCTTTCATCCATCACCCAAAGCTGGGTAACGGGGCTTTCCGGCACGATGACTGTTGAAATCAGTCCTCCGCTTCCTTCTGCTGAAGAGGAAAAAATATCTCACAAAAGCAGAAAAAAATTCAACAACATCATAAAAGATGTTCTAACGCTGCTAAAGGACAACGTTGCCGTAAGCGAAGCTCGTCTGCTGTCAGAAAAAGAAGTCGAAAATCTAATTGAGCCATGGATGGGTCAAAGCATAACACTAGACGGACTCCCCCTGCCCGCCCTGATTGACATCAAGCTGGTTCCAAACGCAGATACGAAAGCTCTCAGAAATAGCCTGAAAACGCTCGATCCAACTGTCACACTCGACAGCCATATCGACACGCTCGACGGCATCAGAACGCTTGTCAATACCGCCACCTTATTTATGATGCTACTTACGAGCGTTATCATAGCTCTGGCCATCGTAATAATCTCTGGGATCGTTCGCTCTAAAATGCTAATCCATCAAGCCGAAGTGGAGACGCTCCACCTGATCGGTGCCAGTGATGAATATATCGCACGCCAGTTCCGCCGTCATACTCTACGTGGTACGCTAAAAGGTGCGCTGTACGGCCTTGTATGCACTTTTATCACGCTGTTTATCATCTGTTATATTACCCGCACTGTCGGAGGTGACATCTTTCCACGTCCGTATCTGACTCCATCGCAATGGACAGCACTGCTTCTTTTGCCGATCACAGTCGGAAGCCTGATCGCTCACCTTACGGCGCAAGCAACTGTGCTCAAAGAGTTGTCGCAACTGCCATGAAACGAAAAGGAATAATCATTACCTGTCTCAGCTTGATAGCCCTCCTTGCCATCGCAGGGTGGTTTGCTGGTCTATTTGTTTTCGTCCAAAGTCTTTCAACGAAACCGATTACGGAACCTCTACAAAAACAAGATGCCATCGTGACACTCACTGGCGGCAGCAACCGACTGGACACTGGCTTCAACCTGCTGGAACGTGGCATTGGCAAAAAGCTATTTATCTCCGGCGTTTACCACAAAACTGAAGTTAAACAACTTTTGAAACGCTGGAAAACCAAACCACAAAGCAATCTGGACAGCTGCGTTGTGCTGGGATTCGATGCGGACAACACAGCAGAAAATGCCATCGAGACAATCGCATGGCTGCACAAAGAAGGCTTTCATTCCTTTTATCTGGTGACGGCGAATTATCATATAAAACGCGCTTTGCTGGAATTCAACAGACTCGCCCCCGACCTCGACATCATCCCCTTCCCCGTTGTTCCGGATAATTTCGTTACAAACAGCTGGTGGATGGATCCAATGACCCGCACTCTAGTCCTGCGCGAATACATGAAGTATATCGCAGCGTATATTTTTCATCGGAGGCGGGCATGAATATTTTCCGATCTATCCTGTTCAATATCTTTTTTTTCGCAGGCTCTTTTTTCTGGAGCGTAGTTCTGCTCTGGGCTTTAATCCTGCCAGAAAAGAAATGCGCACAGGTCGTTGGTGACATATACGGTGGCTATATCGCATGGATAGAAAAACACATCATGGGTCTGAGACTGGAGATCAGAGGCATGGAAAACCTGCCTGCTAAAAGCTCCTATATCATCGCAGCCAAGCATCAATCTGCTTTTGAAACGCTAAAACTGCCCCATATGAGAAATCTCGGCTATCCCGCCATTATCCTCAAGAAAGAATTAACGCGCATCCCCCTCTGGGGCTGGTATCCCGCCCGCATGGGTGAGATCGCTATTGATCGTGGATCGGCGTCAGAAGCTCTTAATTCCATCGTCAAAGGCTGCAAGCGTACAATTGATTCTGGACGTCCTGTTATTATTTTTCCGCAGGGCACCCGCGTTGCCGTTGGTGTTAAAAAACCTTATAAAGCCGGAATCGCCAAAGTCTACCGCGATATACAAGTTCCCATCGTGCCTATGGCACTTAATTCCGGCGTGTTTTGGGGTCGCAATGCGTTCTTTAAAAAATCTGGAACAGTGATTTTTGAATTTCTGCCCCCTATTCCTCCCGGTCTACCTCCGCTTAAAATGATGGAACGACTGGAAAAAGAAATCGAAGAAGCCAGCGATCGGCTGGTAGCAGAAACTAAGGAATGATGAAAAACTCAATATTTTCAATTTACGTCCTCTGCCTGCTGTTTCTCACATCCTGCGC
>JAGLRU010000131.1 GCA_023136145.1 Alphaproteobacteria bacterium | reverse complement strand
GCTTCTATTCCTTTTCCTCGCGCAAGGTGCCGAGTCCGTGTTCTTTGGCGAGGCTGCTACGGCGTTTGGCGTAGTTTGGGGCGACCATTGGATAATCTGACGGTAGACCCCATTTGGTGCGGTATTGATCCGGTGTCATGCTGTAGGCTGTTTTTAGATAACGTTTTAGCATCTTCATCTTTTTACCGTCTTCGAGACAAATAATGTAATCCGGCATCACAGATTTTCGGATGGGAACCGCTGGCGTTAGACTGCTGTCGTGTGGATGAAGATTTTCGGAAGATAGGTTGGCGAGGGAATCGTAAACAAGCTTAACCAGTGACGGAAGTTCAGAAAGTGGTACCGGATTACGTGACAGATAAGCCGCCACGATTTCAGACGTAGAAGAAATTAATTCAGGCTTCTTATCCATTCAATCCTCCACTGACTTCAAAGTTTTAGAAATTTTTGCGGATATCGTCGTATCTGCATCTCGCAAATAATAAGGCACTGGCTTGGATAATATACCACTTTTTTTAAATTTCCGCATCGCCAGTTGTGCTACATCTTCGGCATTGGCTTTTTTATCTATTAAATCTGCATTAGGAAACAAAGGCCAAACCGTCGCTCCTGCATCCCCGGATATGCTGATCTTGTGGGTATCTGTCAGGCTGTCTCGGAACCGTCGGGAAAAAGCCTCCGGTGTTTCGTTTCCGCAAGCGAGAAGGGGAGAGCCTTCTCCGTCCAGAACTGCGAAAAAAAGCTCGTCTCGCCATGATTCGATGGCAACGATGTTAATGGCATCAATATCATTTATGGCGAACATATCAAAACTTGACATCCCGATTAAAGGCTTTTCTGCGGCAAGTGCGATTCCACGCATAGCAGCCAGACCGACTCTGATTCCAGTAAAGCTGCCCGGCCCTGTTACCACCGCCAGTAAGTCAAGCTTTGCGAAGGTTATATTGTTTTTCTTCAAACCGTCTTGAATGTGCTCCAACAACAGGTTTCCCTGATCCCGTGTTTCTGGCGTTTCAAAGAGGTGCAACACTTTTTCATCCTCGACAAGCGCGATGGAGAAGGTACTGGTCGCTGTATTTACTGCAAGACATTTCATGCTAATTGGTAAATGTCCTTGAATTTAAGATGCGGGGGTGAAATTCGGTTTCGGCTGACTCTATATTAATGCGTCGCCTTTTATGATACAATCCTTTGGTATTTTAATTGTTCAAAAGTAATTGCAAGATGTTGAAACGCAAGTATACGCTTTTACACGGAATTATTGCAGTAACGATTTTTGTATCGGCTTTTGCGCTGTTTTCTTTTCCTGCTTTTGCCATTGAGGAGGACAAAGGAACTGCCGTTATATTTGTGTATCAGCGAGTCGGGGAAGACATTGTTTCGAAAAGCAACATTTCCATAGAACAATTCAAAGAACATATTCATGAATTGAAAGAGGGTGGTTATTCTGTTTTGCCATTGACAAAAATTATAGATGCTTTGAAAAACGGTAATGTACTGCCTCCGAAAAGCATAGGAATCACATTTGATGGTGCTTATCGGGCTACGATTTCTAATGTGCTACCACTTCTTGAAGATGCGAAGATACCATTCACCGTTTTCTTTGCATCGGATATGGTGGACAACAGAAATTCCGCTCATCTATCATGGGATCAGTTGAGTAAGCTTCGGAAAAATAAGCTGGTAAGCATCGGAATTCTGCCTGCTGCCTATAAACATCTGACTGATCGGACGGACGAGCAAAATGTCACAATTATCAATCGTGCCGTTTCTCGTTATCGTGAAGTTTGGGGAGAGAATCCGGCTTTCTTTGCCTACCCTTACGGCGAGTTCAATAACAGTATTAAAAAGATACTTGTTGGCTATAAATTCAAAGCTGTTTTCGGGCAGCACTCTGGCGGTGTGCACGTTCATTCTGACTTTTTGTCACTGCCGCGCTTTACCATGACAGATGATTACGGCGATCTTGATCGTTTTATGCTGACTGCCAATGCACTGCCACTGCCAGTGGAGGACGTTCTCCCTGAAGATACGACCTTCTTTAAAAATCCGCCGATTATTGGTTTTACGGTCACTCCTGAAATCCAAAATCTTTCCAGACTTTCCTGCTTTGCTTCGAATCTGGGAAGACTTCCTCTTACCCGTATGGGCGGTAATCGAATTGAAATCCGCCCTGACCAGCCATTTGTTGATCGTCGTACTCGCATCAATTGCACCATGCCGGATGAAACGAGGGTTCCGGGAGAGCCTAGACGGTGGCGATGGTTTGGGATGTTGCTAATTTCTTATGCTATGAACGAAGATAGGGATGAAAGCATCCCCAGAAATAAGCTGGAAATCTCGGAAAATTCAGAAGATTAATAAAAAACAGGAGACTGACATGCCTTTTACCCTACCAGAACTGCCATACGATAAGGCGGCACTAGAGCCGTATATTTCCTCCAAAACTCTTGATTTCCACCATGGCAAGCATCATAAAGCTTATGTGGACAAAGCCAATGATCTTGTCAAGGGTACACATCTTGAAAACATGCCGCTTGAACAGGCGGTTATTGAAGCTCGCAGGGAGGGTGTTAGTCTACTATTCAACAATATTGGTCAGATTTATAATCATAATATGTTCTGGCTTAGTATGACTCCTGACGGTGAAGGCGGAGCATCTCCAGCATTGCTTGAAAAAATCGCCGAGGCTTTCGGTGATTTCGACTCCTTTAAGTCGCAATTTATCAGCATGGGTGTCAGCCAGTTTGGTAGCGGATGGGTATGGCTGGTATCGAACAGAGGCGCACTTGAGATTGTTAAAACCCCTAATGCCGAGACTCCGCTGACAGAAGGCAAAACGCCTCTGCTTGTTTGCGACGTATGGGAACATGCTTATTATCTTGACTACCAGAACCGCCGCGCTGACTTTTTGGAGGCTTTCGTAGAGAAACTCGCTAACTGGGAATATGCGATGCGAAACTGTGAAGAAGCGGATCGTATGCTCGGCACCTTCGGAAGTTCATGCGGAGGATGTATGTGCTGCTGAAGGGAAACCAAAAAAGGTGAATCAGTAAAGTAAGGTGGAGTGACGTAATTCCCACCGTGTCATCCCGAGCGAAGTCGAGGGATCTTGTTCGTTGCCAGTAAGAAGATTCCTCGTTGCGCTAATGCGCTCTGTCGGAATGACTAAAAGAAATAATGTATTCACCTTGACCGTGACAGAACACAATGCGAAAATTTCTGCCGATAGGAGAAAAATATGCTGAAAAAATATTTAATTATCTCTGTTGCTGTTTTTATGGCTGCTGTCTTTTTTTGTCAGAGTGCTAATGCTCAATCTCCGCCGTCTGATAAGGAAATTGCTAACATCAAAAAAAGTGCAGAACAAGGGGATGCTATAGGACAAGGAATGCTTGGCTTGTTATACTATAAAGGAAAGGGCGTACCGCAAGATTACGCTAAAGCAGCAAAGTGGTTTCAAAAAGCTGCGTATCAAGGATACGCTGATGCACAATATTTTCTTGGCTTGTTATATGAACGTGGGCATGGTGTGCCAAAGGATTACGCTAAGGCGGTAAAGTGGTATAGCAAAGTAGCGGAACAGGGAAATGCTACTGCTCAATATCTTATTAGTGATGCTTACTACAACGGGCAAGGCGTAGCGCAAGATTACGCCAAGGCGGTAAAATGGGTTCAAAAAGCAGCAGATCAAGGACTCGTTGAGGCACAATATAATCTTGGTGTACTTTATAATTATGGGAGAGGTGTAACGCAGGATTATAAAAAAGCAGCAGAATGGTATCAAAAAGCAGCAGATCAAGGAGATGTTAAGGCACAATATAATCTTGGTATGTTGTATAATTCTGGACAAGGCGTAACGCAAAATTATAAAGAAGCAGTAAAATGGTTTCGCAAAGCAGCAGATCAAGGACATGCTGAAGGACAATTTTATCTTGGCTTGTTGCACTCTATCGGACGTGGTGTGCCGCAGAATCATGTTGAGTCGGTAAAGTGGTTTCGTAAAGCAGCAGAACGAGGAGTCGCTAAGGCACAATTTTATCTTGGCTTATCATACTTTACAGGGCATGGTGTGCCGCAGAATTTTGAGGAATCTTATTTTTGGCTGATTCTTGCTTCAACTGTTGGTGATAAAATTAATGTAGATGCTCGTGACCGTAGCATGATGTCTCTTACACCTGAGCAGATTTCTAAGGTTCAGAAACGAGCCGCTAAGTGGAAACCAAAAAAGGTGAATCAGTAAAATAAGGTGGAGGTTTCGTCACCTCCCGTTGCCTCTTTTCCGTCATATCGGCGAAAGCCGGTATCTCCGAGACCCCGTTTTGATCTTATCCGCTTATAACTCATCCCAGCCGAAAGCGAGGACGGAGGCAATGTCACGCTGGTCTGTTAGGAGCATAACAAGTCGATCAAAGCCAAGTGCCATCGCTGAACTGGATGGAAATCCTTCACGCATTGCATTGAGGTAGGCGGTGTCGAGTTCTGTTTTTTCTTTCCTGCACATGCGGCGACGATCAAGCTGTCTTTGAAAAGTTTCCTGTTGGCGCACCGCATTTGTTAGTGAGGGAAAGCCGTTGCTTAGTTCTACTCCTGCGATAAAAAGTTCGCTGCGCTCAACAAATTCTCCGGACTCGCTCTCTTTTGCCGAGGATGTTTGAAACGCTGGCCAGTCGTGTATAAAGACCGGACGTTCAAATCCCAGATGTTCCTGAAGGTAATCTATAAGCATTGAAAATAATAGAAAGTCATCCGCTTTGTCTGCGTTGTGCATTGTGATCTTTGCCGCATGAATTGTTTTTAAAAGCGAGGATGCGGAAAAATCGGGTAGTTCAGCACCGGTAACGTGCTTTACGGCTTCTTTCACCGTCATACGGTCAAACGGTGGTGTGATGTCGATTGTGTTGCCTTGCCATGTCAATTGTTCGGAGCCGCCCAGTGCCGTATGTGCACACCAGATAAACTGTTCCATATCTCGCTCAATATCCTCCAGCGTCTCTCCGACTCGTGCCCATTCCAGCATTGTGAATTCGGGGTTGCGATAGCGTCCGGTTTCTCCGCGCCGGAAGTTTTGCGTTAGGGTGTAAATGCGGTCAAACCCGCCGATTTCCATGCGATTGAGTTGGTATTCTGTCGAGGTGGAAAGGTATCGTCCGTCGAAGGAGAAAGAGTCGATCTCCGTATCTGGTGTTGTTCCACGCACAAACAAAGGCATATCGATCTCAATAAATTTTTCGTTATGCAGATAATCGCGGATGGCGCGTTTGATAATGTGGCGTTTGTAAAGTGCATCCATACGGGTACATCCGTTTGCATCCGGCTTGCGCCAGCGAAGAGTGTCGCCGTTGATAATATCCGCCTCAGGATTTCCATTGGCTATTTTTTCAAGTGGTGCGAAGCGAGGCGAAAATACAGCCGTATAAACGTCGCCAACGGTTGGCGGGGTTCCCGGCCATTCGATCTGATGCTGTATATCTTTTGCAATGACAACGGTGCGGTTTTTCAGTTGATCTGACTCAATCACGCGGACAATGTGTTTTTCAGGTTTTTTCATCTCTGTTCCTCTGTATCATAACGTGTAGGCAGGCTGCTACGGATTGTCCCAGTGCTGTGAGATTGTATCCGCCTTCCAGAACGGAGACAAGATGTCCTTTGCAATGACGCTCTGCGGCATCCAGAAGCATCATTGTCATGGCGGAATAGTCTTCTTCCACCCAGTCCAGCCCGCCAATCGGATCGTCACGGTGCGCGTCAAATCCGGCGGAAACGAAAATCATTTCCGGGGCGAAGGCATCGAGGCGGGGAATGATTTTTTCCAACATGGCTTTTCTGGCGACAGTTCCGCCGCTGTGAGCGGGCAGTGGGATGTTGAGGATATTGTTGAAACGCCCCGTTTCGTCTGCCATTCCTGTAAAAGGATAAAGGGGCGATTGATGGGTTGATGCGTAAAAAATATTAGGTTCGTCCATAGCGATGCCTTGCGTGCCGTTGCCGTGATGAACGTCAAAATCAACAATGGCAACGCTGGAAAGGTTGTGGTGTTTTAGTGCGTACATCGCGCCAACGGCAATATTGTTAAACAGGCAAAATCCGCCGCCTTTGTTGCGGTACGCGTGATGCCCCGGCGGGCGCACAGCACAGAAAGCGTTGGACGCTTCCCCAGAAAGGAGGGAGTCCACGGCATCCAGAACGGCTCCTGCTGCGTGCAGTGCTGCTTCTCCTGATTGCGGCGAGAGGAGGGTGTCGTTGTCGAGAAAATTGAGTCCAACATCCGGCACAAGCTTCAGAGTTGTGCGGATATGCTCTTCGCTGTGAGCGAGCTTTAGGTCATCAATTTCGGCACGCCGCGCGGTTTTTCTTTTAAGCTTTGAAAATCCTTCATCAGTCGCTAACGCTGCTTCAATTGCCTCCAGCCGCGCTGAACACTCTGGATGCCCCGGATTCGGCAGGTGTTCGAGATAGATGGGATGGGTGATAAAAAGTGTGGTCATATGAACCTTGCGTAGCAGTTTATTGAACAATTTCCCTTTTTGTCATTCTGAGACAAAACTTAGAATCTTTGGTATCACCCCGTCACAATATCAGTGAATTTGTTGGTGATTGGATAGCGGCGGTCGCGACCAAAGGATTTATGACTGATTTTAACGCCGGGGCAGGCTTGACGACGCTTGTATTCGGCGCGGTCGAGCATTTTCCACACGCTGTTGACTATTTCAGGTGTATGACCGCGTGCGACGATTTCTTTCAGCCCCATTTCTTCTTCAATTAGACTATGAAGGATGTCATCTAGTATAGGATATGGTGGCAAACTGTCCTCGTCCTTTTGATCTGGACGGAGTTCGGCAGAGGGTGGTTTGGTGATGATGCGTTCCGGAATGACGCGCCCAGAAGGGCATTTTGCTCCGTGCGGATAAACCTTATTGCGCCATTTGCACAATTCGAATACGGTCATTTTATAAACATCTTTTAGTACGCTGTAACCACCGCACATATCGCCGTACAGGGTTGCATAGCCAACCGATATTTCGGATTTATTGCCGGTTGAGAGAACCATATATCCGGTTGCGTTCGACATCGCCATCAGAAACACCCCGCGTGATCGCGCTTGAATATTTTCGGCGGTGATGCCGTTTGGGTTCTGTCCGGCTTCCTTTAGCATTGCATCGAAGGAATCCATCGCTGATTTGATGGAGACGGAGCCATGTCTTATACCCAGAAGTTCGCTGCACTCTTTCGCATCATCGATGCTTTCTTTGGATGTGCAGGGTGATGGCATCATAAAGCAGTGAACGCGGCTGGCACCGAGGGCATCCACTGCAATTGCAGTGGAAAGTGCGCTATCAACTCCGCCAGACATACCGATCAATACTCCCGGAAATTCGTTCTTGTCTACATAGTCGCGGAGTCCAAGCATTAGTGTTTGATAAATTGCTTCTGAACCCTTAAGCAGCGGATGCGATGTCTCAAAAGATTTGCATATCCATGTTTCGCCACGCTCCCAGATTGTCGTTGTTGCGTATTCTCTGTAGCTTGGTAGTTGCGTCAGGATACTGCCTTTATGATCGAGCGCGAAGGATGCACCGTCGAAGACCAGCTCGTCTTGTCCGCCCACCTGATTGAGGTAGAGCAGTGGTAAATTATTTTCGTTCACGCGAGTTTGCGCGATCTGTATTCTAAGAAAAGTTTTATCGACTTCAAATGGGCTGCTGTTGGGTACAATCAAGATTTCCGCACCGTTTTTTTTCAAGTGAGCGGCGACATCGGAGTGCCAT
>JAGLRU010000130.1 GCA_023136145.1 Alphaproteobacteria bacterium | reverse complement strand
CGAGGTCGGGCGAGAAAAATATCTAAAAGTCCGCTCTGGATTGTTCCCGATAACTGGTTTAATCCACCAAAGATACTAAAAAGAATACCGTATCCTATCGCAGAGCTACCGAAAAGAAAGGCAACTTCGCTCATACCCCACCCATTTAGACTTGAAAACCGCGAAAATACCACCGCCCAGAGCGAAAGATAGATTAGGTTCTGCACGCACATCAAAACCGCCATCGACCAGAAGGCACCTCTGTGCGCAGTCATATTCGCCCAATTCACTTTCATAGTCAGCCATATCCAGTCAAACCGTTGCATCAGTCCCCCTTTTCCAGCACATAGCGCACCATGCGACGGCTTGCAAAGAAAGCAAAGAGAGTTATCACAGCCAGCCAGAACACCTGCATCCCGATTCCCTCCAGAACCGACAGTGTGTCCGGCATCAGCATAAAACTTCCAGGAACGAAAATAATTGCCGGAAACGGTGTAAGCAAAACGATCTTCTGAATAAGTGGCGGAAAAAAACTGACCGGAAAAAACAGCCCTCCGAAAGCAAATATAAATTTAGAGATAATCCACCCCGTCGGACGACTATAAGGTCCAAGAACTTCCAGTGTACCCAGAGCGTACCCAAATAATTCAAACATCAAAATACCAAGCACGATTGACACTATCAGTAACGGTATATGCAATGTCGCAATAGGCATGGATACTCCAGTAAGGTACGGCAATACTGCAAGCGCAAAGATAAATAATACAACGGCTCGCGCTAGATGCGTCCCCACCATGCGCGACAACGCCAGACCCATCATACCGCAGGGACGCAGCATCATTTCCGTTAGTCTGCCATCAGCTATCATCTGACCGAATTCCGCCAGCCCTGGTGCGGAAACGATTACACACTCTGTTATGGCGAGGTACCAGAGCAAGTGCGCACGCGTCAGACCGGGAACGCCCAATTCTTCTATCGGCATGGTTTTGCAGATTGCCCAGAAACAAATCAGTAGTACGAAATAAATTATCAGTGAACTTGCTAACTCATTTCTATTTCGGAGGGCACCCCAGAATCCCATA
>JAGLRU010000013.1 GCA_023136145.1 Alphaproteobacteria bacterium | reverse complement strand
GCCTGTGCGTGAAGTTGAGGAGCTTCTCAGTAGATATAATAACAAGGATCTCATCAACGGTATGTCTGTGATACGGATGCACGAGAAGAATTTTCAGTTGCGTAACGAAGAGCAGTACACTGAACTGCATGGTAAGTCCAAAGAAGAGTTTGATGCTTTGCTGGCAAGAAGCGATCTGCAGTCGGATGCTAAAAAAGAAATTGGTATCAAGGTGAATGCTTATATGGAGGCATTTGCTAAATTGGTTGAGTTTGCGCAGGTCAAAGAAAAAGATAATGCGATAATGCGTAATGTATATTCAAAGGAAATTGAGCCGAGAATTCTAAAGTTGGACGAGCAGAGCGTGGTAAGGGCAGAAAAGGAAGCCGAGGCGTATACCAAAAACGTGGATTCTACTTTCACTATTATCATGCTGACTGTTGTAGGCGTTGGTTTTGTTGCCGCAGCCATAGGTTTGCTGATCGGACGTGGCATTAGCGTTCCTATTGGTAAGATGACTTCAACTATGGATGTTCTGGCGAATGGGAATCTGGATGTTGATATCCCGGCGCAGGAATATTCAAACGAAATCGGCAAAATGGCGAAGGCTTTGAACTCCTTCAAGAAAAACGGTAAGGAAGCGGAGAAACTGCGTGAAGAACAGGCTGTTGAGCAGCAAAAACAACTAGATCGCGCGAAAAATATCGCTGAACTTGTCACCAACTTTGAAAAGGTTATTGATGCGATTGTTACTGCTGTTAATTCTGCTGCAACCGAGCTTCAGTCGACGGCAGAAGCAATGTCCGCTGCAGCCGAGGAGACCTCCACTCAATCCGGTGTGGTTGCTGCGGCTTCTGAAGAAGCCACATCTAACGTCCAAACCGTCGCCTCCGCTACGGAAGAACTGTCTGCTTCCATCAAGGAAATTCAGGCACGAGTTGGCGATTCAAATAAAATGGCTGTTCAGGCATCCGATCAGGCGAACGCCACCAATGACAAGGTGAAAGACCTTGCAGCTGCCGCTGAGAAGATCGGCACTGTCGTCAATCTTATCAACGACATTGCTTCGCAGACTAATCTTCTGGCACTCAACGCAACCATTGAGGCCGCGCGTGCTGGAGATGCTGGAAAAGGGTTCGCTGTCGTCGCATCAGAAGTTAAGACGCTGGCCGGGCAGACTGCTAAAGCAACTGACGAGATCGCTATGCAAATTCGTGGCATTCAGGAGGCTACCGGGGTTTCTGTTACGGCCATCGAGGGCATCACCCAGACCGTCGATGAAGTCAAGAAAACATCCGTTGCAATTTCTGCTGCCGTTGAAGAGCAAGGTTCTGCCACGCAGGAGATCGCTCGGAACGTAAACGAAGCTGCCACTGGAACGCAGGAGGTTTCCAGCAATATCTCTAGTGTCAGCGAAGCTGCCCAGAGAACGGGAGCAGCAGCTACGCAGGTTTTGTCCGCCGCTGGTGAACTTGCTAAAAACGGTGAGGAACTAAAGGGGCAGGTGGACACTTTCTTGAGGGAAGTCCGTACGGCGTAATACTTGCTAAGATTAAGAATGATACTTTTAGTTTAAGACATATCCCTCCCTTTCCCCTTTTGGGGGAAGGGAGGGCATCACGAGTCTGTAGCAAGATGAGGATACTTCTTTATCTTTTTTATCTTCGCTCTTTTGTATTTCAAGCAGATTTTTTTAAACTATATACACGGATAAAAACCTCAAAAATCTTCAATATCGTCATGCCGGACTCGTTCCGGCATCCAAAAGGCTGTCCAGCCGTCACTATGACTTTTCTCATCATCAAGACGCGCGACGCGCTTCCAGACCCCCGCGCAAGGCGGTGGTGACAGTGGTGGTGGTTTTTTTAGAGGCGGACTGTATTGGGTATTTTTATTTTTCTCAAAAATAACTATACATAATTAAAAAATAGTGTATAATCCGCATTATAACGAAAGAAATGAATTGAAAAATAAAGATTTTTCAATAGGATAACGCCACCTTGACATTCTCTGACAGAATGCTTGCATACATTCACAGTATATAGTGAAAGAAAAGAAATGACCTCAAATCTAAAAAATATTGCCATTATTGCTCACGTTGATCACGGCAAGACAACGCTTGTAGATGTGTTGTTGCGCCAGTCGGGGCTGTTTCGGGAGAACCAAAAGATAGCAGAATGCGTCATGGACAACAACGATCTGGAGCGCGAGCGTGGCATTACAATTCTGGCGAAGGTTACGTCAGTCGTATGGAAGGACACACGCATCAATATCGTTGACACTCCCGGCCATGCCGATTTCGGTGGCGAGGTGGAGCGTATTTTGTCTATGGTCGATGGCGTGATCGTGCTGGTCGATGCGGCGGAAGGGCCTCTGCCGCAGACCAAATTCGTTGTTGATAAGGCACTTAAGCAGGGGATCCGCCCGATTGTGGTTATCAATAAGATAGACCGCCCTGATGCGAGGCCTCATGAAGTACATGAAGAGATTTTCGATCTTTTCGCCGCGCTGGACGCGACAGATGAACAACTCGATTTCCCTATGCTCTATGCTTCCGGCAGGGATGGATGGGCTAGTGCCACGCTGGACGGCGAGCGCAGTGATATGATTCCGCTGTTTGATTTAATCTGTGATTTTGTCCCGTCCCCCAAAAATGACGTGGATGCGCCGTTTTCAATGCTGGTGACTTTGATCGAGAACAATTCTTATCTTGGACGTTTGGTCACGGGCAAAGTGATGTCTGGTAGCATCAAGCTGAATGCACCGGTGAAGGCTCTCACGCTTGAGAACAAGCTGGTTGAGACATCGAAGATCACTAAAATTCTGGCATTCCGAGGAATCAATCGCGAACCACTGACGCAGGCGAAAGCAGGCGATATTATTTCTCTTGCTGGTATGACGCTGACGACTGTGTCTGATACTATCTGTGATATGGTGGTGGAGCAGGCTCTACCTGCAGTGCCGATAGATCCACCAACGATCAGCATGTCGTTTGCGGTGAATGATGGCCCGTTTGCGGGAACGGAGGGGACGAAGATCACCTCCCGTATCATTCGCGAACGTCTGTTCCGTGAGGCAGAAAGCAATGTTGCCATGAAAGTGCGGGACGGTGCTTCCTCAGACGTTTTTGAAGTATTTGGGCGCGGTGAGCTGCAAATGGCCATCTTAATCGAAACCATGCGTCGTGAGGGATTTGAACTTTGCATTGGTCGTCCGCGAGTTGTCTATAAAACAGATGAAGAAACAGGAGAAAAACTTGAGCCGATAGAGGAAATCATGGTTGATGTCGATCAGGAGTATTCGGGTCAGGTCGTGCAGAAAATGGCTATCCGTAAGGGCGAGATGGTATCAATGATGCCAAGTGGTGCTGGTCGGGTGCGGATGACGTTTATTGCGCCGACGCGTGGACTCATAGGCTATCATGGGGAATTTCTGACAGACACACGCGGAACCGGTGTTATCAACCGCCTGTTTCATGGCTATGCGCCGTTCAAGGGTGGCGTTGAAAGCCGTCGCACGGGGGTTTTGCTGGCAATGGAAAAGGGCGAGGCGACGGAGTATGATCTTTGGAAGCTCGAAGAGCGTGGAATCATTATGATTCTGCCGGGGACTCGCGTTTATGAAGGCATGATTGTCGGAGAGCATAGCCGAGGCAATGACCTTCCGGTCAATGTGCTGAAGGGCAAGAAATTAACGAACGTCCGCGCTTCCGGTACTGATGAGGCAACAAAACTTGTCCCGCCACGTATCCTAACGCTTGATCAGGCGATCATTTATATTGCGGACGACGAACTGGCGGAAATTACACCGAAAACCATCCGCCTGCGCAAACGTATCCTCAACTCAACCCTCCGCAAACGCGCCGGAAAAGTGGCAAAGGTAGGGTAGGTGGGTGGTTTTTAAAGGTGGTCTTTAGACTAAGTTATCTATAGCCCTTCCAAATAATAATCCGATATGCTATATTGATGCATGACGTATGGAATAGATTACAGACGAAGGGTAATATCCTTCGTAAAAGAAGGGGGGAG
>JAGLRU010000129.1 GCA_023136145.1 Alphaproteobacteria bacterium | reverse complement strand
TATTCAATATTTTGATGATTGGTGGCTTGCTCTCTCTTACGGGTGCTTCGATGCCAGTTGACCTCAATCCAGAAGAAAACATGCTTGGTCTCGTAAATACGGCTGCTTTTGGTGTTTCAGCACTCTTGGTAATAGGTATAATGAAAATGAATAAGGGTGAATTGAACCGAAAGCATGGTCTTATAAGTCTTGGTCTGTATGGACTTTATACGGTAGCAACCATTATGCTCGGAAGCGATTAGGCGGCTCCTCCCCCTCCCCTTACTCTCTAAAGAAAAATCCCTTAAAAAATCTTTCCTTCAAATGGGTTTTGTCCCCCTGCGTCCTCAATTTCAATCACCCAAATATCAGGATCAGTCTTTGTTGCTTTTTGGATATACAGATCAGCGCGAATTTCCTCAACGACAGCACCCTCATAAAGACCCATCCAGCCTAAATTCCCCTCCATATCACATATTTGATTGAAAAGCCTGCATCCCTGCCCTTGCATAACGATCCTGAGCAATACAGTTCCGGCAACAGAACCCCTACGCACAACATAAACCGGTATTCCCAATGCCATACAGTGGCGTAAATGCGCCGTAACTCGAAGTTCCGTTGAGAGTCTTTCGCCCATCTAGCGAGCAGGCTCGCGGGAGGCCATCGTCCTCTCAACCGGAAAATCTAGATAAACTTTCGTGCCCCTTCTTTCCTCGGATTCCACCGTCAACCTGCCTCCGTGAAGCTCCACCATCGCCTTTGCAAGAGGCAGACCAAGTCCTGTTCCCTGTCCGCGATAATAGCGAGGATCGTTCACTTGACCGAACGGTTCCTGCACCGCATTAATTTTATCTAGCGGAATACCGCACCCTTCATCCTCTATTGCTATACGTATATGGTGATCCGGAAAGGTGAATGCCCTCACTTTTATGCTTTTGCCGGCGGAAGAGAACTTGACGGCATTCGACACCAGATTTATCAATATTTGGCGGAGTAGCCGTTGATCGGCACGAACATGCGGGATAGCGTTCTCTGTCTGAAAATCAAGGTCAACCGATGCCGTTCGGACCCGATCCCCCATAATCCGGTCAATGGAATCAAACACCTCGGAAACAGCAACCTCACTTTCGACCAGTTCAATCTTGCCCGCCTCGATCTTCGACATATCAAGAACATCGTTGATGATGTCAAGCAAGTGACGAGAACTAAGATGAATGTCCGTCATATACTCTTCGTACTTCGGATTATTGATCGGCCCGAAAATCTGGTTTTTTATCAACTCCGAAAACCCAATAATTGCGTTCAATGGAGTCCGCAGCTCATGGCTCATGTTGGCCAGAAAAGAAGATTTGGCGCGGTTAGCACTGTCGGCTTCCTCCTTGGCGCGTTTCAGGTTGCGCATCATGTTCTTACGCTCGGTGATGTCCCGTATAGTTGATACCATGAAGCGACGTTTCTGGCTTAGTTCCAGTAGTGCCGTCGTAATGATAATGTCCACAACGCTGTCATCTTTCCGCTTTAACTGAATCTCTCTCATGCCGTGCCGTCCACGATTGATAAACGCAGCATGGAGCTTTCGTGAAAGGATATGATCCTCCGATGGAACAACTATCAGGAAATTTTCCCCAAGAATGTCTCCCCGATTCCAGCCGTACTCTTTCAAAAAAGCATCGTTGACGCGCACGATGCGACCATGATGATCAGTCACGACAATGCCGAGGCCGCTAGCATCGAACAGAGATGTCATCAGCATAATAGCATCATCGCGCTCGCATTGCATCTGGAGGCTGTCCGCCATATCGGGTCGCGCCATAATATCTATAAAGCGTACTTTACCTTCGGTGTCGGAAACGGGGTTCAGGATAAATGCTTGCATTCGAACACCACCATGAAAACGTGGAAGCGCAATAAACGTAGTCATTTTTCCTGTACTGATACATGAACGGAAGGACTGTTCCAGTTGTTCGGCCATTGCGCTCTCGAAAAACGCTCCTGGCTCTTTTCCAATCATCGACTCACATGGAACGTTAAAATAGTTCGCGGCAGCAGCATTGACCTCGGTATAGACGCAGCGATCATCCGGCTCCACGGAAACAACCATGCGACCGATAGGTGATTTCAAAAAGAAATCACGAAAATCGCTGTCCAGTATGACGGTTTTATCAATTACTGTCATTTATAGCCTGCATTGTATCTGTCTCCGCACTTTCTTGGTAACATGTAAACAATCAAAAACTGGTTAACGAATATTTATTGATCGGCAAAATTAGAACAGAAAAATAAGGAAACCTCTGCGAACAAAGAGTTTTCTTTGTTTTCAAATAGCTAGGGATTTTTCATTATATTCAGGATGATAAAAAAGTAGGTTTTTAGATATGCTCCACTTTTTATTCTTTCAGTGAGTCTTTCACGAATACGTCAAATGCGCTCTGTTCACTAAATTCGTGGATACGATTTCCCCCTGCCTGCTTGGCTTTTTGTAAAGCAGACTTTGCATATTCAAGCATTAGATCGACGGATTCTTTTTGCACGGCCTCAACCACTCCGAAAGAAGCCGTAATAGAGACTTCTTCCCCTTTGTCTAACATCACGGACGTTATCTCAATGCTATTTCGCAGCCTATCCATAACGGCGCAGGCATCCATAAATTCCACATGCTTGAGAACAACGAGATACTCCCCCTTGCCCAAGTAGTAAGCATCATCGAATGAACGAACAGTTTTTGCAATATTCTGAGCCAGATGCGCAAAAATAAAATTCAAGTTGCGACGATCATATTTTACCTGTAGCTCTGAAAGACGGTCGATTTCGATGTTTGCTACACTGAAAGACGTTCCCTTACGATTGAAGCGATCCTGCTCGCGCTTCATGTCGTCTAACATACCAGACACAGTGCGTAATCCGGTTACGGTGTCCACCGTCATACCTGCGTTTACCAAGTCCTGCTGTAATCGGCGAAGCTGCGTAACATAAGCTTCCATATTATAGGTCAATAAATCAAACTTGTCCAGCAATGGCGGGAGAACCGATACGCAGTCTCGTGCAGCTTCATGCAGCCCATTATAAACTAAAATCAGATGATCGGCGGCTTTCTTGTCAAACTCATCTTTTTCCGCCTGTTGCTGACACCACTCTGACAGAACAACCGGAGGCTGAATTTCTACTGGTGATGTTAGAGATTCTGAATAAAAACAATGCCGCAAAATTTGAGCATACCAAACCACCAGCGACTCAATTTCCGCAACTATCATATCAGACGACAATGTTTGCACGTAATTGACAGCCATTAC
>JAGLRU010000128.1 GCA_023136145.1 Alphaproteobacteria bacterium | reverse complement strand
TGGAAAGTGTATTTTTCTAAAACGGATGTGCGTAGCATCCGTGATAAATTAAAGCTAAATCGTTCTGATGTTAGCTGGTATCAAATTCGAAACGCACTCAAAAAACGTAATGAAAGTGGAAATCAAATAGAAATTGATTTTAGTCCATTTGAGATATCCTACAAAATCTTAAGCGAAAAACTAATCCCACAAGTGTATGAACTGGGGTTTTTGCGTGCCTAGTGAATGTAATGAAAGAGAGTATAAAAATGACAGAAACATATTCTAATCCGAATCTTTCCATGGATCGTAACCTTTCTCTGGAGCTGGTGCGTGTGACGGAGGCGGCGGCACTTTCTGCTTCCTTGCTGATGGGGCGCGGTGATGAGAAGGCGGCGGATCAAGCGGCGGTCGATGCTATGCGGGACTCACTAAACTGCCTTAATATCAGCGGCACTGTGGTGATTGGCGAAGGTGAGCGCGACGAAGCACCGATGCTTTATATTGGAGAAAAAGTTGGGCTCGGCGGGCCGGAGCTTGATATTGCGCTTGACCCGCTCGAAGGAACAACACTGACCGCGAATGGAGGGGCGAATGCGCTTGCCGTCGTGGCAATGGCTTCAAAGGGTGGTTTCCTGAACGCGCCTGATGTTTATATGAATAAAATTGCGATTGGCAGTGACTTGCCAGACAATATCGTTGACCTCGACGCAACACCCGCTGAAAATCTGAATGCTTTGGCGAAGGTCAAAGGCGTTGAAGTCGCGGACATTGTCGTCTGTATCCTAGACCGTCCGCGTCATAATGAACTAATAGCGAATGTGCGCACGGCTGGGGCGCGTATTATGCTGATTTCTGACGGAGACGTGAGTGCTGTGATGGCTACCGCGCAGCCTGATTCCGGAATTGACATTTACATGGGTATTGGCGGCGCACCGGAAGGCGTTCTGGCTGCTGCTGCACTGCGTTGTATCGGCGGGTTTATGCAGGGTCGTCTTTTGTTCCGCAACGAGGACGAAAAGGCGCGTGCTGGGAAATGGGGTGTGACGGATCTGGATAAAAAATACGGGCTGATGGAGCTTGCTGGTGGTGATGTGATGTTTGCTGCCACAGGTGTGACTGATGGTGCTATGCTTCGTGGTGTGCGACGTTTTTCCGGTGGTGCTTATACTCATTCCGTTGTCATGCGTTCCAAAACGGGTACCACCCGCCGTATCGAGGCGACGCATAACTTCAGGAGGAAGGCTGGGTATAAATGATTGGAAGCGAGGAATTGGAAGTAAGAAATCAGAAGACGGAGGAGAATAACGTCTTAGACATCCAAGAATCCGTTCTTGGCAAAAAATGGACGTTTTCTCAGGTAGATGAACGCTTGTCGCAGGGTATTAGCCAATCCTTTGGTTTGCCGGAAATCATCGGCAGACTTCTGGCCGCGCGTGGAATTCAGTTTGATGATGTGCAAGATTTTCTAAATCCGACGATCAGAACTCAGCTACCCGATCCCTCTTCCTTGAAAGATATGGACAGGGCGGCGGCGCGTATCGTCGATGCGATTATGGGCGGGCAGAAAGTCGCTGTATTCGGCGATTACGATGTGGATGGTGCAACTTCCTCTGCGTTGTTGAAAAGATTTTTCAAGGCTCTCGGTTCTGATTTGCGTGTTTATATTCCCGACCGCATTCGTGAAGGCTACGGTCCTAACATTCCAGCGCTTTTAAAACTGAAGGATGAGGGGATGGATCTCGTCATCGCGGTGGATTGCGGGACGACGGCTTTTGATGCTCTGAAGGCAGGGAGGGAGGCGGGGCTGGATATAATCGTTCTCGATCACCACCGCTCCGATGCCAGAATGCCGGATGCTTACGCTGTCGTGAATCCGAATCGTCTTGATGATGATAGCGGGCAGGGGCATCTTGCAGCCGTTGGCGTTAC
>JAGLRU010000127.1 GCA_023136145.1 Alphaproteobacteria bacterium | reverse complement strand
AGATTATAGCCATTAGCATCAAGCTTGCCAGCGCCGGAAATAGTGACATTGTCAAAGGTCCAATCGGCAATAAGAGGACTTTTCCCCATGTATGTCTCATCCGCATGATCCTGATCATTATTATCAATAGTCAAATCCCCATTGGTTTGGGCTGCTGATTTCTTGTAAATCGTTCCTGCTCCGCCCATACGAGTGGTTAACGTGCCCTCAAGCCCTCCATACGCCTGATAAGAAACAGTTGAAGAGTCTATAGTGTAATAAACTGCTATTCTTCCGCCGCCGCCGCCGCCTTCATTTGTATTATATCCATTTCCACCATTAGTTATAACCATCCCCGCGCCGCTAAGCGTTCCTGTGTCAATCCAAACAGCTCCGCCACTACCACCTCCGCCATAATCATTAATACCGCCTTGTCCATTAGCGGAAATATTGCCGTCAATAGTGGTAGTATTGGAAATAACTAATTTAACAGCTCCTCCGCCAGAACCACCCCTAGTTGACTGACCTCCACCACTGCCTATACTAGCCGGCTGGCTGATAGAACCGTAAGAAGAACCGCCAACGCTTAAAGCTCCATCCCCTCCATTGCCGCCATAGGCCGCGCCACCCGCGCTATTAGTACTAGATGCTGCACCCGGTCCTACGCAAGGGTTATAGCCCTTTTGCGTTACATCAATAGTTCCTCCTGAAGCGATGCTAAAATTGACAGCTTCCAAATTAATAGTGTGCGTTTGGGCCGTAGTATTAGCCGTATGCGACAATGTTCCGTTTGCTCCGATATCAACATCTCCGGTCACCACAAGTTTATTCGTGGTTGCGTTCCCGTTAGATAAAGTAAGCACAGAAGCGTTGTTCTCTCCCAGAGAAAGGCCTTTAATCGTCGTTGTTCCGGAGGTTAAATCAAGAATAGGCGCGTTCGTATAATTACCGTCTATGATAACCGTGTTTGCTGAAGTAGGCGCTGCTCCTCCGGCCCAGTTGGCTCCTGTTGTCCAATTAGAAGATTCTGACCCGTCCCAGGTAACCGTCATCTCTTCATCCGCGCCAATATCCCAGGTATCTAAATGGGTCTCGCTGTCTATATCGTCTGCGAAACTTATATTGGAATCATTGGATAGATCAGTGCCTGAATCTTTGGCGCCGCTATCAGTCAAGGCAAGGTGGAAATCATCGATAGATTCATTTACAAAAGAAAAGGTCTGTTCGGTTTTGTTATTTAAACCCTGTCCAATATCATCTGTTCCGTCCGTAGCATTGTAATCAGTGCCAGCGCTAAACGTTCCGATATAAGCGTTAGCGTCACCACTGCCTTTGACAAGATTGTTTTTAGCTACAGCTATTCCCGCGCCAATATTAATACCTGAATAGTTATCTATTAAGCTATTATTGTACAAGTAATATGTTCCGCCGGTGGCAGTCTCGATGCCGGCCTCATTGGTTGTGGGGGTAGTAGTATTTACAAAATCATAGATGATATTGTTGTAGATTTTAGCCGTGATGTCCGTGTCATTAGCGTAAATACCTCTGCCTTCGGAAGTTGCTTCAGTGATTATTCCTTTAAGTATATTGCTGTTTAAACTTATTTCTGAGGCTGTAACCTGGCTGTCAATATTAACCGCTTTGCATCCTGTGTACCCGCCGGAATTGGTTAAGCTGATTTGCAGGCCTTCAACTTTTACATAATTTTCTTTTATGTCAAGCATTTGGGTATCGTTAGCACCGGCAGTCAAGCTCAGGCGGTATACGCTGTCGCTCCATATCCCGCTAT
>JAGLRU010000126.1 GCA_023136145.1 Alphaproteobacteria bacterium | reverse complement strand
TTGCCGGTAGTGTTAATGCTGATGGGAAAAACTCTCCTAATAAGGGTGGAGCAGGTTCCGGCGGCAGTGTCTGGATTGAAACAGGGACACTCGCGGGTGCAGGCGCTATAACAGCTAATGGCGGCGCGGGTTACGATACCGCTTGCGGTGGCGGCGGCGGCGGAAGAATAGCGGTTTATTACACAACAGATTCCTCAACTGTTTCTTATCAGGCGTATGGAGGGAAGAATAGTACAGCTACTAGTCGCATGGGCGGCGCGGGAACTATTTATAAGAAATCAGCGGCTCAAACCAACGGGGATTTGATTATTGATAATAACGATCAGGATAACGCGGAGCAGCGATATAGCGGAAGAACTCCTATAAATGAAGCAGTTACTTTTAATACAATCACTATTCAAAACTATGGCAAGCTGGAAACAGGTTCTGCTTCTAATATTATCTATAGTACTCTTGATTGGTCCAGCAAAGGTATTATTATTGATAATGGAGGAATGTTTAGCATAGTAAGCGGAGGAGGCAGTTTAATTATTCCCGCGACGGCAAAGCTTGAAGGCAATACTGCCAGAACATTTAACGGATTAACTGTTAATGGAATCCTTACCCATACAAGTAATACTATAGCTGAAACCTACAAACTTGATTACGTTATAAACGGTGATCTGCTTATCGCTGAATCCGGGGCAATTGCTGTTCAGGAAAAAGGCTATCAAGGAGGAAATGGCCCGGGAGCAGGAGGTTATGGATATCTTTACGGAGGGGGCGGAGCAGGTTATGGCGGAGGCGGAGGAGACGGTGCTTACTCGGAGGGTGCTGCAGGCTCTTCATACGGGAGCATTACAGAACCTTCTAGTATAGGCAGCGGCGGAGGAGGCTCTGTTTACAGCACAGCTAGTTTTGGAGGTGGAGCGGTAAAACTTGCAGTCACGGGAATAACTACTATTGCCGGTAGTGTTAATGCTGATGGAAAAAACTCTCCTAGTAGTGGTGGAGCAGGTTCCGGCGGCAGTGTCTGGATTGAAACAGAGACACTCGCGGGTGCAGGCGCTATAACAGCTAATGGCGGCGCGGGTTACAGTACCAATTGCGGCGGAGGGGGCGGCGGAAGAATAGCGGTTTATTACACAACGGATTCATCAACTGTTTCTTATCAGGCGTATGGGGGCCTTGCCAGTACATCAACCCTTCGCATGGGCGGCGCGGGAACGATCTATATAAAAGCAAGCGTTGCGGCAAACGGGAATTTAATTATTGATAATAACAACAACGACAATGCGGATGAGACATATATAGGGAAAACTCTTCTCGTTACTAACGATTGGACATTTGACAATCTAACCATTTCCGGTGGGGGCAAGCTTGATGCTAATGAGTATAACCTAACAATTAATGCGGCCTTTAACAACGCGGGAACATTCACCCATTCAAACCAAACCGTTGTTTTCGCGGACAATACCCAAGTTTCCCACATCTACGGAGATACAACCTTTAATAATTTCACCTGTACCACAGCCGGAAAAGCGCTTCAGTTTGAAGCCGCAAAAACTCAAATTATCTTAGGAACCTTAATATTAACCGGCCAGTCAGGAAGCCTTATCACCCTAAGAAGCACATCAGACGGCACCCAATGGAATATAGACCCACAAGGCGTGCGAAACGTGAGCTATGTTGACGTGAAAGATTCCAATAATATCAATGCAGCGGCACTAAGGGCTTTTTACCCTCTGGATAGCCTGAATAACCTTAATTGGGATTGGATGTCAGTAGGTTTGGCAGAATTTGTAAGCATAGTTGATCCTGATGACGCAGCCGGCACAGACTATATATCCTTATCTTCCTGGGAATCGAATAATCAGACTGATTTAAGCGCGACTACCACCCTGGTTTTTTCTCACAGCGGAATAACCGGAACTATTAGCGACACAGACAGTGTAATCGGCCAAACCAGCACAGCTACGGCTGATGTGGTTCATGTTACAAGCACGCAGATTCTGTTGGAAAATATAAGCGGAGTTTTTGAAGTAGGAGAACAGGTTTATCAAACACTGGATACGAATTATGTGACTATTTCCAATAGCGGAGACATGGCTATTGCCGTAGCCAGCTGCAGAAGTTCAGCCGGAACAGCGGATACAACAGCAGTAGCCATAGACGGCTGGACCACGAACGCGACAAACTATATTAAAGTCTATACC
>JAGLRU010000125.1 GCA_023136145.1 Alphaproteobacteria bacterium | reverse complement strand
AAGGGTACTTCCCTCCGGCACTCCGAAGCGAAAGATCACTTCCAACGGGATAAGTGCGTTTTCTGGCTTTTGCTTGTAAGTCGTATAATCCCATGTCAGCTTGGAGTTTTTCGTTTTTGGCTGAGGACGTAGAACTTGGATACACTGCACCGCAAGGCATCGCGTGGGTGATAAAACTTCATTCGCCAAAGTAAGAGGGGATAGGTTGTCATTTACCAAACCAATAGAGTGTTGGAGGACTCCTTGCTCACATAAGCGGTTCAAGAGAGGTGTTTCCTCGAAAGCGGCTGGAGCCTTCCAACTCCTCCAGTTGCGGGGATTGCCAAGGAAATCGAAAAAGAACCAACCCATAAATGCCAGCGACTTTCCTTTATCTTCCAAAAGATCCGGCATTTTTCCCCAGTCGAAAATTGAATAGCGGTCGGAATATTCGAAAATATAGGGGGATTTGTTCAGAACACCGCGCACACTCTTGACGGAACCTTCGTAAAGGATTTCCGGTAAAGTTTGTCCACCACCGATCAATCGGTGCAAGGACAGAACGGTATTCCGCAAGTTATTAACACCAACCCAGATACCGCCCTTGTTCATCCAATCCATCACTGTGAGGTATTTTTCCGGTTTTGAAATTTCACTTTTAGGAATAAAAGGGACATGAAGGCAGAAATCGTCTGGGCAAATATCCTCCGTTTTTGCAACGACAACGACATTAAAGTTCTCATCGCTTTTCTGGGAAGAAAATGTCACCGAAATACCTTTTTCGGTAGCTAATCCTTTCGCCTTTTCGATTTCAGCCGTTATTTCTAAAGACGGATCGGTAATGACGAAATGAATGTCGCTAGTAGCCTTGTCCTTCCAAATTTTATACTGTTTTAAAAATAGAGCGATAGGCTTCGCGCTGACGGGGCCGCATGTCATGACTGGAACGCCGGGCGGCATTTGTGCAATGGCACCAAGAGAATCAAGACCGCTAAACTGGGAAGGAACCGGAACCCCGAAAACAGGCAAAGGTGTCATTGCCGCGACAACACCGGGGAGGGCGGCGGCAAGACCCGCACCTGTAACAATGGCACCACCACTCCAGCCGGAAATTTTAGCCTGCAATTTTTCAAGGTCGCGGTGGGCAGAAATAACCTCATGCTCCGTTTCAAAATTCTCTGCGATTTCTCTTACAAGAGGGGCTGAAACAGCTTTATCAGACGCACTTCCGAATATCGACAGAATTTTCATTTTTCCTACCTTTTTTAACTACAATTTCTGGATTTTTTCCGTTCACGAGAAAAATGATCACCCTCGGTAATCTCCGTCGGATATTTGTTGTTAACGCAAGCCATGCAGAGTTTGGAATGCCCCGTTGCAAGACGCAGGTCTTCTTCGTCCAGATAAATCACTTTTTTAACATCGAGCCACTTTGCAATGTCATCCACCGACTTGTCATTTGCGACCAATGTCGATGGATCAGGAAAATCAATGCCGTAATAGCAAGGATAACGTATAGGCGGACAGGTCACACCGAAAACTACTTCCTTAGCGCCGTATTTTTTCAACATGGCGACGATTTTTTTGGACGTAGTACTACGCACAATGCTGTCGTCAATCATAAAAATATTCTTTCCCGAAATTTCGCTGAGGATAGGGCTGAGTTTCAGCTCCACTGCAGCATCCCGCTTTTCCTGACTGTTCATAATAAAGCTGCGTGCGATATAACGGTTTTTGATAAGCCCTTCGCGGTATGGAAGCCCTAGCATAGCGGCTGCGGAAATTCCAGCAGGACGGCTAGTGTCGGGGACGGACATAACAACGTCAGGGGAAATCTCCCCAGCCTGAATCGCCTTCTGTGTTTTCAGGCCAAGCCGTTCACCAAGCTTGAGACGAACTGTATAAACTGACTGATTATCGACAGAGCTTTCGGCTCCGGAAAAATAGACCCATTCAAACATGCAGGGTGCTTTTTCCTTTTCATCGCGCACGATGGAACTTTGCATGTGGCCGGATGTATCAATAAAAACTACCTCGCCGGGAGCAACGTCACGCAAATAATTGTAACCAAGACAGGTGAGCGCAATCGTCTCGGAGGCGATGCAGTATGCTTTCCCGCCTCCGTCAGTTTCCCTGACTCCAATTATCAGAGGGCGGATGCCTTTCGGGTCACGCAGTGCTATAAGTCCCTTACCAGCTATCATCCCCAGAACGGCATAACCTCCCACGATCGTATCAAACAATCGAGCCGCCGCTTTCCTGATGTTTTCAAATCGGAATGTGTCTTTATTCGGAATGCCGCAGTTGTTTTCAAGCAGGAAGTATCCAAAGTAATTGATAATCACCTCCAGATCGTTGGCGGTAAGCATCTGCCTTTGAAACTTGTCTTTCAACTCTTTTGTCAAGCTGTGATAGTTCAGGATATTGCCGTTATGTACCATGCCAAGACCGAATGGAATACCTGTAACAATCGGTTGAACATCGCGCTTGTCGTCAGTTCCTGCTGTTGCATAGCGGGTATGACCAATAGCCATATTACCAGTCAGTTTTTCGATTTTCTGCCGGTCGAATACTTGTGATACTAGCCCAAGGTCTTTTTCCTGTAGAAACATGCTGGAATTGTTGTCGAAGGATAAAATGCCGGCGGCATCCTGTCCACGATGCTGCAACGTCATAAGACTGCGGCAAACTTCATAAGCTGCCCAATGCGGCATTCCTTGAATCTCGCTTTGTTCGGGACCAATGATACCAATAATACCGCACATAAAAGAGCTTTCCACTAAGAATCGGAAATGAAAAAGAGGAAGCGGAAGTATCGCCTTTTTTTACCGAGGCTGCCAGACTATTTTTCAAGATATGCGGGGTATGTATTCTGAAAATATATTCAGGATTAAAAAACGAGATAAACCGCCAAAATCGCACCCATTATAACACGATAAATAGCAAATGGCATCATACCGGAGTTTTTAAGCCAGCGCATCATAAAGGCGATTGCCAGAAATCCAGCAACAAGCGTGACGAAAACAGCCAGCAACATATCCATCCCCAGTTGTGCGTCATGAGATTTCAGAACATCGAGAACGCCTAAAAATCCCGCCCCAGCCGTAACCGGAATGCTAAGCAGGAAGGAAAACCGAGCAGCATCTACACGACTGATACCAAGAAATCGCGCCATAGTTATGGTGATTCCTGAACGGCTAGTTCCTGGAATTAAAGCAAGAACCTGCGCAAAGCCTATCAACATTGCAGATTTCAGGGTTATTTGCTCAATTGTACCAGTACGCGAGCCGGTGTAATCCGCCACGCCAAGCAGCACACCGAAGCCGAGCGTTGTTGCAGCAATAACCCTTACATCCCGGATTCCTTCCGGCAGGATGTTATGCATGATAAAACCGAAGATAATTGCAGGAATTGTTGCTAGAATAATATAAATACCAAGCCGTCTTTTGTCTTTATGGAACGTTTTTTTCCATGGAAGGCAGGATAATGATATTTCCCACACATCACGGCGATAATACACCAACACCGCCAGCAGCGTTCCGATATGAACCGCCAGATCCATGACAAGCTTTTGATCTGGCATATTGAATATAAGTGGAACTAAAACCAGATGTCCACTAGAACTCACAGGCAGAAATTCCGTCAACCCTTGAACTATAGAAATAATTATAATAGAAGAAAACTCCATCGCGAAAATTTACGATGATGTTATAGACGAAAGCAAGCCTATATATATATAGTCATAGCCATCCGCGCTTTTTGAAGTAGAGAAAAGGCAGCAGAGCTGAGAAAAACATTAGAATTACAGCCCAAAGATAGCCAAACTCCCAGTTCAGCTCTGGCATAAGATCAAAGTTCATCCCATAGATTGAAGCCACCAGCGTTGGAGGCAGAAAAGCTACCGATGCCACTGAAAATATTTTGATTATCTGGTTTTGTTCTAAGTTGATAAGGCCGAGCGTGGCATCAAGAAGAAAAGTCGTTTTGTCGGAGAGGATAGCCGCATGTTCATTTAACGAGGAAGCGTCACGGCGAAGAAGTACAGCTTTCTGTAGGGAGGCCTTGCTAGCCTTGCGATCTGCGGGTTCCGATGCGTAGTAGGCGAGTAGACGGCTTATACTGAGAAGACTCTCATGTACTGTTGACAGCAAGTCGTCCTTTCTTCCAATTTGTTCGATCATACCCTGAAGATCGCGCGTTTTTTTCTTCGCTGTGGGAGCCGTGTTGCGGAAGACATCACGCGAAATGCTGTCAACCTCACCTCCAACACGCTCCAGCGTATCAGCTATCCGATTGATAACTACCTCTATTAGAGCCAGCATGGTTTGTTCTCCGTTCGAGCAGGAAAAAGTGTTCGCCTTCTGTACGCGAAAGGCGAAATTCATAA